>PHEM01000103.1 GCA_002842935.1 Alphaproteobacteria bacterium HGW-Alphaproteobacteria-13
CGCGGACGTCAGCGAGCGGCGCGTTGACCCCGCCGATATTCCAATGGAGTCTTTCCGGTCCATCGCTTGAACGCATGGGAAAAGCTCGCGCTTTCGTTGAAGCCCAGTTCTTCTGCGATGTCGCCGATATTCATTTCGCCTGATCTCAACAGGGCTTTGGCGCGCTGTTCCTTGACCTGCGCCATAAGACTGCTGAACGTCAGACCGGACTCGGCGAGCTTCCGTTGCAGGCTGCGTTCGTGAAGGCACAGCTCGGATGCGACCCGGCCGATCGACATGTTCTGGGAGCCGTTGACGAGGAGGAGCATATAGACGCGCGAAACCAGACTCGCCTGGCTGTTCATCCTGTCGACGAGTCGTTCGCACAGGCGGCGATAGGTCGTCTCCAGGAACTGGTTTGCGAGGGGAGGGCGCCGTTCGGCGATCCCGTTGGCCAGATACCAGCGTGTTCGCGAATGACCAAAGCTGATCGGGATGCCTTCCAGCTCGGGACCGGGGAGCCATGCCGGGGCTTCGGGCAAGGCCGATTCGATTCGGGCAATGGCCTGCGCGTCCGGAACCAGATCGCCCATCAAGCGGATGACGGAACCTAGCGAGCGTTCCTGACTGAACTGCCAAAGATCCTCGGCGACATCTTCGTCGGAGGTCTCGATGAAGCGTTCGCCTTTCCTGGAAGCGGCCAGCCGATAATGAAGAAGGGAATAGTTCAGGTCCTGAAAATATTCCGTAAACAGCACCATCGCCTCGTGCACGGTATCGGCGCAGAGACTGACGAGACCAAGATTGCCATAGGTGAGAATGCCATAGCGGAGTCCGGTCTTGTACCACAGACCGGGTTTTTCCTTGGTCAACTGCGTGAAACGGCGCTGAAGAGCCAGTTCCTGACGTATCGTGACGACGCAATCGGGGTCCTCGAGCTTCGTTGGGGAGAGTTCGAGCGGCGCCAGCACCGCCGCGACATCGGCGCCTTCCTCGGCAAGCACGGCGACCATGATCCGTACGCTGTGCGATGCGATCAGCACCGCGTCGTTCCCAAGGTTTCTCATGGTCCCACCGACTCTCGCAGGTCGTCATTCACACCGCCTATCGCATAACGGACCGACGAAATCACCACTTTTGCGGCCTGCGCGCGCCGTCTGGCGAAGGGGTTCAGGATTTGTCGGCCCGTTCCTGCGTGCCGCGCGTGATGACGGTGTCGCCGGGGACGATCGCGTCGATGGCGATGGCGGGAGCGTCACGTAGCGCGTCATAGAGCGGTCCGAAGTCGGTGTTCAGCGTCCGGTCGAGAAGATCCTCGAAACTGTCGATGACGAAATAGCTCTGCTGATAATCGTCGATGCGATAAAGCGTCCGCATCACGCGCCCGAGATCGAGCGCGATCCGGTTGGGCGAAGGATCGTCGAGCGCGAAGCGTGACTCGCCGAATGAGGACAGGATGCCCGCGCCATAGATTTTCAGCCCGCCCGCCGAGCGGACAAGGCCGAATTCGACCGTGTACCAATAAAGGCGGGCGAGATTTTCGATCGCTCCGTGCCGGGCGGCGCGCAGACCGGCCTCGCCATAGGCCTGCATATAGTCCGCGAAGACCGGATGCGTGAGCAGTGGGACATGCCCGAACACATCGTGAAAGACGTCGGGTTCCTGAAGATAGTCGAGCTGGTCGGGGCGGCGGATGAAATTGCCCGACACGAAGCGGCGATTGGCGAGGTGATCGAAAAAGACATCGTCCGGAACAAGGCCCGGCACGGCGACGACTTGCCAGCCCGTCGCCTTCATCAGCCGTTCGGACAATTCGTCGAAATCGGGAATCCCCGGCCTGGAGAGCCGCAGGATGTCGAGACCTTCCAGAAATTCCGGCGCCGCGCGCGACGGCAGCAGTCGGACCTGCCGCTCGAACAGTGCGTCCCAGGTGACATGGTCCTCGGCCGGGAAGGCGTCCCAGTTCTGCGGGACGGTCCAGTCCTCGGCGGTTCCTGCCGGGCGCTCCGCTATATCTGAATGGGCCATGGACGCATCATGCCCCGAAAAGCGTGCGAAGCCATTTCAGATTTCGCGCCGAAAGCCTGTTTCCTGAATTATATGTTTCGATTCCGGCCCGCGATTGAACGAAAAATTCAGCTTGGCGCGCTCTCGACGATGCCACTGCACGGGCCGAAGCCGATGGTGCGAAAGCCCGGCTTCTCCGCGCGCGCCGACAGCGTCAGTGCGTCGCCGTCTTCGAGGAACGTGCGCTGCTCGCCGGTCGGAAGCGCGACGGGCTGCTGGCCGCCGCGCGTCATTTCGATCAGGCTGCCGAAGCTGCCGGGTACGGGTCCGGAAATCGTGCCCGTGCCGAGCAGGTCGCCCGCATGCAGGTCGCATCCGTTCGAGGCGTGGTGCGCGATCATCTGCCCGATCGTCCAATACATGTTGCTGGCGGGACCATGGCTCAGCCGGACGGGCGCATCGCCGCGTGCGCGCATCGCGGCGGAGGCGAGATGCACCTCCAGCGTCAGGTCCAGCGCCCCCTGCCGCTGGTCCGTCGCGTCCCACAGATAGGGCAGCGGGCGCGGGTCGCCCTCGGCCCGCGGCGGCTGCGGCGCGCGGAAGGGCGCGAGCGCTTCCGCCGTCACGACCCAGGGCGAAATGGTGGTCAGGAAATTCTTGGACAGGAAGGGACCGAGCGGCTGATATTCCCATGCCTGGATATCGCGCGCCGACCAGTCGTTGAGCAGGCATAGCCCGCCGAAGCGCTCGCCCGCCTCGGCGATCGGGACCGGGACGCCGATCTCGCTGTCCCCCGCGATCCACACGCCCAGCTCCAGCTCGTAATCGAGGCGCGTCGAGGGACCGAACAGCGGCGTGTCCGCGTCCGGCGCCTTGCGCTGGCCGTTGGGCCGCCGCACGGCCGTCCCCGACGGCCGCACCGACGAGGCCCGGCCGTGATAGCCGATCGGCACATGCTTGTAGTTGGGAAGCAGCGGGCTGTCGGGGCGGAACAGGCTGCCGATATGAGTGGCGTGGTGAATGCCGACATAGAAATCGGTATAGTCGCCGATCGCGAACGGCACGTGCAGCGCGCACGCCGACGCGGGGTGAAGATGGCCTTCGACCTCCGCGCGCCGCTCTTCGCCAGTCAGCAAGGCGAACAGCGCGTGGCGCAGCGCGCGGCGCACATCGGCCGGTTCGGCGAACAGGGCGTTGAGCGTCGCCGTCTGAAGCGCCGCCGCCGCGGGCAAGCGGCCTTCGCGGCCCAGCGCCGTCAGATCGACGATGAAGTCGCCGATCGCGGCGCCGATGCGCCGCCCGCCGTCCGGGCCGGAGAACAGGCCGAGGGGAAGATTCTGGACCGGAAATTCGGCGTGGCCGTCCGCGCCCGCGACCCAGGAGGTCGCATTGGCGTCATGCGTGTGATCGATCCGGGACATGCTGCGGTTCCTCTCGTCCTGATTGAATAGGGACCCTAGACGGGTATGTTGGTGGTGAATTTGTCCACGGACAGGACGAAGTGCGACGAGGCGGTCGCGACCTCCGGCTGCACGAGCAGGCGCCGCATCAGGAAGGCCTGATAGCCCTCGACGCTGTCGGCGATGATGCGCAGCAGGAAATCCCATTCGCCCGACATGGCGAAACATTCGAGTATCTCCGTCCGCCCTTCGACGAAGTGGAGGAATTCCTGCCGCGTCGTGGGCAGATGATCGCGCAGCCGCAGGTTGCAGATGACGTTGACGCCCAGCCCGACCTTCGCCGCATCGACGCCGCGCGTCGGGCGGAGAAGGACGCCGCTGTCCTCCAGCGCGCGCAGCTTGCGCCAGCAGGATGTCTGCGAAATGCCGAGCTGATCGGCGAGCGCGGAGGTGCTGAGACCGGCGTCCTTCTGAAGCGCGCGCAGCAGGCTGCGGTCGGTTGCGTCGAGTTTGACCATTTAATTCACCTATCTGATCATAAGCGGAATATCTATGCGAATTTTGCGCCATTTCGTGCGAATGCGATGATGATCCTTCCATGATCCTGCCTTATATTTCCTGCCGATATGGAAAAGGGAAGGCAAGGCGACAATGGCAGACCTGTTCGAAAATCCGCTCGGTCTCGACGGTTTCGAGTTCATCGAATTTTCCGCGCCCGCCCGGGATTTACTGGAACCCGTCTTCGCAGCCATGGGCTTCACGTGCATCGCCCGCCACCGCTCGAAGGACGTCGATCTGTGGCGCCAGGGCGAAATCAACCTGATCGCCAATTATGAGGAGCGCAGCCCCGCCGGATATTTCGCCGCCGAACATGGCCCGGCCGCGTGCGGCATGGGTTTTCGCGTCGCCGACGCGCAGGCGGCCTATGCCGAGGCGGTCGCGCGCGGGGCGGAGCCGGTCGACACAAGGCCGGGCTTCATGGAACTGCGCATTCCCGCGATCCGGGGCATCGGCGGCGCGCTGATCTATTTCATCGACCGTTATGCGACGCTGGACAATCCCGGCGAGCTTTCGATCTATGACATCGATTTCGTCTATCTCGACGGCGTGGATCGCCATCCCGTCGGCGCGGGCTTCCTGCGCATCGACCATCTGACGCACAATGTCTATGGCGGGCGCATGGCCTATTGGGCCGGTTTTTACGAGCGTATCTTCAACTTCCGCGAAATCCGCTATTTCGACATCAAGGGCGAATATACCGGCCTGACGTCGAAGGCGATGACGGCGCCCGACGGCAAGATCCGCATCCCGCTCAACGAGGAAGGCAAGTCCGGCGGCGGGCAGATCGAGGAGTTCCTGCGCGAGTTCAACGGCGAGGGCATCCAGCACATCGCCCTGATCTGCGACGACCTTCCCGCTTGCTGGGACAGGCTGAAGGCGCTGGGCACGCCGTTCATGACCGCGCCGCCCGCGACCTATTACGACATGCTGGACGAGCGCCTTCCCGGCCACGGCGAGCCGGTCGCCGAGTTGCAGAAGCGCGGCATCCTGCTCGACGGCTCGACGGAGGGCGGCGAGGCGCGCCTGCTGCTCCAGATCTTCGCGCAGCCGCAGATCGGTCCCGTCTTCTTCGAGTTCATCCAGCGCAAGCAGGACGAAGGGTTCGGCGAAGGCAATTTCAAGGCACTGTTCGAATCGATCGAGCGCGACCAACTCGCGCGCGGTGTGCTGGAGGGCGCGCAATGACGCATCCGGTCCGCCTCGGCGGCATCCACCACGCCGCCTATCGCTGCCGCGACGCGAAAGAGACCGTCGAATGGTACCGGCGCGTGCTGGGCATGGACTTCACGACGGCTTTTGCCGAGGATCAGGTGCCCTCGACGGGCGAAGCCGACCCCTATATGCATATCTTCCTCGATTGCGGCGGGGGCAATGTCCTCGCCTTCTTCGAACTGCCGAACCAGCCCGCGATGGGAAGGGACCCGAACACCCCCGGCTGGGTGCAGCATATCGCCTTTGCGGTCCCCGACCTCGAGGCGCTGCTCGCGGCCAAGGCGCATATCGAGGCGGAAGGCATAGAGGTGCTCGGGCCGACCTATCACGGCGTGTTCAAGTCGATCTATTTCTTCGATCCGAACGGGCATCGTCTGGAAATCGCCTGCAATATCGGCACCGACGCGCAATATGCGGAACTGCGCCGCGTCGCGCCGCTGATGCTCGCCGAATGGAGCGAGACGAAAAAGGCGCCGCGCCACGCCGCGTGGCTGCACGAGGAACCCTGACGCGGCGAACCTTCGCCGGACCGGGCATTCCTTGCGATATAAAGAAACGTTTATATTTGATCGAAACCACGCTTTCGGATAGGGCAGGCGTCCTGTTTCGTGACCGCTCGCCTGCGGTCGCCTTCGCCTGACTGGAGAAAGATTCGTGGCCACTCTCGCCGCCGACACTCGTGATTATGTGATTGCCGACATCGGTCTCGCCGACTTCGGCCGCAAGGAAATCGCCATCGCCGAAACCGAAATGCCGGGCCTGATGGCGCTGCGCGCGGAATATGGCGCGGCGCAGCCGCTTAAAGGGGCGCGCATCACCGGATCGCTGCACATGACGATCCAGACCGCCGTGCTGATCGAGACGCTGAAGGTGCTGGGCGCCGACGTGCGCTGGGCGACGTGCAACATCTTCTCGACGCAGGATCATGCCGCCGCCGCGATCGCCGCGGGCGGGACGCCGGTGTTCGCCGTGAAGGGCGAGAGCCTGGCCGATTATTGGGATTATGTCGGCCGCATCTTCGACTGGGGCGACGAGACCGCGAACATCATCCTCGACGACGGCGGCGATGCGACGATGTTCGCGCTGTGGGGCGCGAAGCTGGAGGCAGGCGCGACGCTGCCCGCGCCCGAGAATGACGAGGAAGTCGAATTCCAGCGCGCGCTGAAGGCGTTCGTCGCGGAGAACCCCGGCTATCTGACCAAGACGGTCAAGGCGCTGAAGGGCGTGTCGGAGGAAACGACCACGGGCGTCCACCGCCTCTATGACATCGCGAAGAAGGGCGAACTGCCTTTCCCGGCGATCAACGTCAACGACAGCGTCACCAAGTCGAAGTTCGACAATCTCTATGGCTGCAAGGAAAGCCTGGTCGACGCGATCCGCCGCGCGACCGACGTGATGCTGGCGGGCAAGGTCGCCTGCGTCGCGGGCTTCGGCGATGTCGGCAAGGGCAGCGCGCAGTCGCTGCGCAACGGCGGCGCGCGCGTGCTGGTCACGGAAATCGACCCGATCTGCGCGCTTCAGGCGGCGATGGAGGGCTTCGAGGTCGTGACGATGGACGAGGCCGTGAAGCGCGCCGACATCTTCTGCACCGCGACCGGCAACGCCGACGTCATCACTGCCGAGCATATGGCGGCGATGAAGCCGATGAGCATCGTCTGCAACATCGGCCACTTCGACAGCGAGATCCAGATCGCGGCGCTCGCCAACTATAAATGGACCGAAGTCAAGCCGGGCACCGACCTCGTCGAATTTCCGGATGGCAAGCAGATCATCGTGCTGGCGAAGGGCCGCCTCGTCAATCTGGGCTGCGCGACGGGGCACCCGTCGTTCGTGATGTCGTCGAGCTTCACCAACCAGGTGCTGGCACAGATCGAGCTGTTCACCAAGGGCGACGACTATGGCAACGACGTCTATGTCCTGCCCAAGCATCTCGACGAAAAGGTCGCGGCGCTGCACCTTGAAAAGCTAGGCGTGAAGCTGTCGAAACTGACGCAGAAGCAGGCCGACTATATCGGCGTGCCGGTCGATGGGCCGTTCAAGCCGGAGCATTATCGTTATTGATCGATGACCGCGAGATTCGGCCCTCGCGTCATCACGTCCATGTGTCCCCGCGAAGGCGGGGACCCATCTCCGGTCGGTTCCATCTTGCACCGGCAGGAGATGGACTCCCGCCTCCGCGGGAGCACATGGTTTTCCTCATCATCGCGCTTGCCGCGAATATCCTCCGCTATGCCACGCCGGCGACGCGGAGCAGGTCGATCATCTTGAAATCATCGCCTTTCTTCGACGGGTCGACCGTCGACAGGAAGGGCTGCCATTCAGGGTCCTGCGACAGATAGGACCCTTTGTCGCCCTGAAGCAGCCCCAGGAACACCTCGGCGACGATGCGCGCGCCCACGGGACCCAGCCGCTCGCCATTCTCCACCGTCTGCGCTTCGCGCAGGATATAGAACCACAGCGGCGTACGGTCGTCGAGTCCATGCGGCTTGAGGTCCGAAAGATCGCCTTTCGACAGTTCGGGCAGCTTCATCGCCCGCGCCACGCGTTGACCGGACGGCAGCGCGAAGGTCAGGTGCCGCAACAGGTTGCGCTGCGCCAGCGAGGCGGGATTGGTCTTGGCATCGGGGTTCGCGACCACCGATCCCGGCAGGCGAAACAGCGCGGTCGACAGTTTCGTGTCGATCTTCTTGTTCGGTTTCACCTGGCCGTCGCCGAAATCGAAGAAGGTCGGCCAGTCGACAAAGCGCCGCGGCGCGCGGCAGCCGCCCGACAGGTCGTCGGGATCGTCGGCGTCGGACGGCGTCGGCGTGAAGATCATCGCGAAAAAGGGATTGCCGCCGTCGCCCGTGAAATTGGCGCGATAGGACGGCCGAATCTGGCTATGCCCGAATCGATAGGCGGCGACCGAGAACTCCACGGGAATATAAGGTTCGTTGTGCCAGCTGTAATATTTGCGGCCATTGGTCAGCACATCGTCGACCACCGCGTCGCCGCATGTCCTGCGCAGGAATTCATGGACGACGATCCATTGGTAATGCCAGCGCACGATCCGCTGCGCTTCGGCGAAAATCTCGTCGGAGCCGGTCAGTTTGATCTTCGTCTTCACATGTTCGACGACTTCGTTGTGAAATTTCAGGAAAGCGACCTGAAGCTGGCCGATGATCAGATTCTCGTCATCGCGCGGATCGCCGATCAGCGCGACATTCTGGCTGTTGCGCGGCAGGTCGAATTTGCCCGCGGTGCCGGTCGGCTCCAGCAGGAACTTGCCGCCCTTGCCGCCGTGCACGTCATAAAGATGCGGGTTGCCGCCGGGACCGGCGCCATAGACATTGTCGAGTCCCAGGCTGGGCGTGCGGAAATTGGCGATCTGTTCGGGGTCGACCTGGCGTTCGAGGCTGGACGTGGGGTCGAAGGTCATGTCGTGATCGAGGAACTGGCCCAGGAAAGTGAAACCGGCGGTCAGATGGGGGTTGTCGCTGTTCTTCGCCGACTGCGCCGGATCGGTGATCAGCTCGGCGGGCGATTTCGACAGATTGTCCCTGGCGTCCATGATGCCGCCGACCTTGCCGATTTCGAGCAGCGCGGCGCGCACGTCCGGCGTGTCGGCGGCGAAGGGCGGCAGTTCGCCGAACATGCGGCCGAAGCGGCCGGCGTCGGAATATTTCGAGCGAGGCGGAACGATGTCGCGCGGATATACGCCGTGACGAGGCATGGCAGTCTCTCCTGTTTTTTGACGATCATGGTTTCGGGACCATCCGCCGAAGCAAACCGGCGGTCATCCGCTGTTCTGGAGCAACCTCAGACCCGCAGGCTCTGCCTCGCGCGACGCGGTTACAACGCCAAAAAATGATTGAGATCGCGTTCACCTGCCGGGCGGGTGCTTTAATGCGACGGGATGAGTGGCGCCGCGCGCCGGTCGGATGCCGATGCGCGGCAATATCCCGCGACATGCGATTGAAACATCCCCGCATCGCCAGTAGGGCAATCGGTCATGCGCGCGGGATGGTCGGACACACGAGGATTTGAGGCGGGATGAGCGATACGCTTTCCCCCGCGCTGCTGTTCGCGCTCGGCCTGTTCGCAGCGCTGTGGCTGCTGGCCGGGCTGTGGGCGGTCGGGCGCGGGATCGCGATGCAGCGCCGCTCCGCCTATGTCGCCGCGCA
>PHEM01000104.1 GCA_002842935.1 Alphaproteobacteria bacterium HGW-Alphaproteobacteria-13
GTCGCTCATCGCCTCGGAGCAAAGATTGCCGTCCTCGTCGGCGAAGACCCGCATCAATCGCACCGGAAAGCTCGTGGCGAGGTAGTCGATGACGTATTCACGCGGGGACAGATCGATATCGAGAGCTTCGCGTTCTTCCACGGTAAGGTCGGCAAGGCGCCGGTCGAGCATGGCCTCGGCGGTCGAGACCAGCTGCACGACAACCGAATGCTCTTCGCCAAGCGCCGCGTCCATCGCAGGGATCAGGCTCGGCAGTTTCATCGAAAGCAGGAGCTGGGCAAAGAAGCGCTGCTTGGTGCCTTCGAAGATCGATAGCGCCGCAGTCTTGGCATTGCGGTTGAGCGTGTCGCCGCTGTCCTCGTCGACCACGCGGGTTGCTTCGAGCGCCGCTTCGAGATTGCGGTGAATGATCGCCCAGGCATCGGCATAGGCATCGTAGATCCGTACCTGTGCTTCGGTCAGACTGTGTTCGAGGATTTCATACTCGACCCCGGCGAAGGACAGCGCACGTGCGAGATAGAGGCCCTGCGCCTTGAGGTCACGGGCGACGAGTTCCATCGCCGCCACACCGCCAGCGCGGATTTCGGTCATGAACGCTTCGTGGGTCGGGAAGGCAGTTTCGGGTCCCCACAGGCCGAGCCGGGAGGTGTAGCCGAGGTTGGCGATATCCGAAGCACCCGTGGCCGAAGCATAAAGCACCCGGGCGCGCGGCAGATGGTTCTGTAGCCTCAGACCCGCCATCCCCTGTTCGGAGCCCTTGACCTTGCCGCGGGTTGAGGAGCCCCCAAGCGCATTGGCCATCGCGTGGGCTTCGTCGAAGGCGATCACGCCATCGTAATCCTCACCAGCCCAGGCAAGGATCTGGTCGAGCCGCGTATCCTCAGCGCGCCCCGAGCGCAGCGTCGGATAGGTGACGAAGAGGATGCCTTCGGACATCGTCACAGGGTGGCCAAGTTTCCAGCGTGAGAGTGTCTGGATGTCGAGCGGCAGTCCGCCCAGCGCTTCCCAGTCTCGGCGTGCATCTTCGAGCAGCGCCTCGTTCTTCGTGATCCAGACATGCCGGCGCTCGCGGGCGAGCCAGCGGTCCATGATGACCGCCGCGATTTGCCGTCCCTTGCCCGCTCCGGTTCCGTCGCCAAGGAAGAAGCCCTGCCGGTATGCCTGTCCATCATGGGACAGTTCCAGCGAAGTGCCCTCCTGGCTTACCTTGAAGCGACCCGGGAGATCGCGCGCAAATGCCTGGGCTGCATAGACCAGTGTCTCGCACTGCGCTTCGGACAGAAGGCCATCAGCCTGCCAACCTGCGGGAAGGTGCGGGCGAACATCCGGCTGAGGTGCCGCGACGGAACCCATGGCGACCGATTCCACGAGCGGGGTGGGATGAGCCGGCGCGCCTTCGAACGCGATGCGGCTGGGCCGGTAAGGTAGGTAGATGCCTGCCTGTTCAGGCACCGGCGCGGGGTCGGCCAAGACCGAATAGGCAAGATCGATCGCATTTGCTGTGGCTACTGGTCTCGCTGCGAAAGGCGCCACCGGCCGGATCAGCGTGCGTTCAGTCGAAGTCTTACCAAGGAGGCGCACTGGCTTGCCGACTGGCAGGTGATGGAGGCTGGCGGATATCTTCGCCCTTGGCGGAAGCTCGGAGACAAGCTCGTGGAGCGCGATCAGGTCGCAGGTATCTCCGGTGATCGCGGGCGAGGACGCAGTCTGCACCTTGTCGATCACGACCAGGCGAACGGCGATACCCGTCCCGGTGCGGCGAAACACCTGCTGCAAGCGAACATCGAGCAAAAGCGATGCATCGCCCTGTGCCTGGGCGAAAGTGGAAGCATCGAATCCTTCGGGCATGATGGCAACAATCCTCGCCCCATTGGCAGCGGCACGGATTGTACTGCGCAGGTGGCGCTGCGCCGTCTCGCCGTCCTTGCCGCGTTCCTGGCTGTGAGCGAACGGCGGGTTCATCAGCACAACCGACGGAACAGGGCCGCGAAGAAGGTCGGCGATCAGTTCCCCGTCGTGCGCGGTGATCGTGGCCGAAGGGAAGATGTGGCTCAGGCTGTCTCGTCTTGCCGGATCTATCTCGTTGAGGAGCAGCGAGGCGTTCTGGACGCTGCCCCAAAGTGCAAGCGCACCATTGCCGGCGGACGGTTCGAGTAGCGTGTCTTGGGCAGAGATAGCTGCGGCCTTCGCCATCAGCCAGGCCAGCATCGGCGGGGTCGAGAACTGCTGGAGCTCGACCTGTGCTTCGCTGCGAACGTGTCGGGGCGGCAAGGCTGCTTCGAGCCAGTCGAACCGCGCTTCCGCTTCGCGCACGCTTGTCGCCAGATCGATGCGTGAACACTCCCGAAGCCAGAGCAGTGCGCCGATCTCGACCGAATTGTTGTAGTCATCGATCGTCCAGGCGCTTCCCCAATCCCGAACTCCAGTTTCTTCGACGAACAGGCCGGAAACGTCGGCACGGGGAAGATGGCGTCCCGAGTCGAGAAGTGCGGCAATCCTGGCGCCGATGGCGTAGGCCAGGGGCACTGACGGCATCTGCTCGCCGGCGGGAAACAGGTCTGATTGAAACATGGCTATGCGTCCTCCTGATTGGGGCATCGGGAAACGCCCGCTGCCGGATCAGGAATTCGAAAAGCCCTCTCTCCTCTACGGCGCCGCTTTGCGGCGCAGCCATGCTGTCAGCTCATCATTCCAGTCGGTATCGCGTGAAGATGGCCTGCGGACCAGGATCGTCCGCCCTTCCTGTGCGTAGGCTGCCTGGCCACGCGATGCGGCCAGCTCGCCGCCAGCATCATGATCGACGAAGAGATGAAGCTCGGTCACGCTCTCGGGCACGCTCACGAGGCCGAAGCGCTCATTGCCCAGGGTCGCCCAGACGGGGATGCCGGTAAGAGCATAGGCCGACATCCCGCTCTCGATACCCTCGGCGAGGCCGAGCTTGCCGGAAGCCGGAGCGAGGAGGCGGACAGCAGCTTCACCGAGCGCGCCGAGTGCGCGCTTCGGCTTGTCGAAGCCAGCCTTAGTGCAAGCCTCGCGAGACAGGAACGTGCGGTGGATTGCGATCGGCCCCTCATCGAGACTGACTGCTGCGATCATGGCTGGCAAAAAGCGGGTTCGTCCTTTCGGGCCAAGCGGTGTTCGTGGATGAAAGCGAAGTGCCGAAGATGCGGCGAGGATGCCGCGGCTCTCAAGGTAGGCCTTCGCCGGACTGGCTCGCAGTGCTTCCGCTTCTCGCCAGATCCTCAACGCAGCCGCCGAGGGTTTGCGAGTTCTGGTCTGCTCGCGATGGTCGGCAGACGTAGACCCTGAGAAAAGCGAGGTCGCGTCGAAACCTTCACGCGCCAATGCAGACAGCACGGTCTGCTGATCGCATCCCGCAAAGCAATGGAAGAGGATGGCCTGTCGACCGAGCGACACACCGAGTGAGGGCGTCCGGTCGTCATGCGCAGGGCAGCAAGCCATGCCTTTTGTGCCGGACCATTTGCCGCCGCGACTTTCACAGATGCGGCGGGCGGTCTCGGCAAGCGACCGGTTGGGATGAGTTTGGACAGACAGGGACATGCGAGCTCCTCAGCTTGCAAAGTGACCCCCTCAGCAGCGCTCCTCTCCTCTCCAGAGGGCAGGCATTCGCGCCTTTCCTACAGGCATATGTTCTATTTATGTTCTGTTGAGATTCGAATCAATGGAGCAACAATCGAGATGATCTGCCTCAATCGTCTGACCACGATAACGGTCACCTGTTTGGGAATGATCGCGGCTTCTTCACAGCAGGTCCGCGCCCAGGATTTCACCTTGTTCGAGCACGCGATCGTTCCGCCGAAGCTGGAGCAGCAGCCGGCAAGGCAATATCTTCCTTCGATCTATCAGGCCGGGCCAGCAGACGTTTCCTACCGGGAAGGCCTGTATATGGCGGCAATTGCCGAGGCTGAGCGCCGTTACGGGCTTCCGACCAACCTGCTTCGTGCTCTTATCTGGGCTGAATCCCGCTTCAATCCGATGGCTGTGAGTCCAGCGGGCGCTGCCGGGCTTGCTCAGCTTATGCCGGCCACAGCGCGAGAACTTGGCGTCGGGAACCGTCATGACCCACTTGCATCGATTGACGGTGGCGCCCGGTACCTTCGCGACATGTTGGACCGGTTCGACGCGGTCCACCTGGCCTTGGCTGCTTACAATGCCGGCCCAGGTGCCGTCTCTCGATCACGCGGCATTCCGAACAATGGTGAGACGCCGCAATATGTCCGCTCCGTGTTGGGACGTTGGCAAGCAATTGGCACATACAATTGACGAAACTGGCTGATGTCTGGCTATTGTCTGCAATCATATGGCGGAATGAAGACTGAAAACGCTAGTGAATGAGACGCCCGGTGAACCGTTCCACTTTCGCAAGGCGTTGAAGGCACAGAAGCGCCGGAAGCTGAGAAAGGAGATTGCGTTGGGTTTGGGAGCATTCGCGATCGTATTTGCTGGAGGGATGCTGGCACTCAACTGGCCAGTCCATGATGCCAGCCTTGCTAACGACGACCAGCAGCCTCAGGCGTTGTTCCAGCAAGCGAGCTCCCCACAATTCGACATCTGCGGATCCATCCGGCGCACATGCGTCGTGGATGGAGATACTTTCTGGCTTGATGGCGTAAAGATTCGCATTGCCGACATCGACACTCCTGAGATCAGCGAGCCTCGTTGCGACTATGAATACGAACTCGGCATGCGAGCGACGCGTCGCCTTGTCGAATTGCTCAATTCCGGGCCGTTTGAACTCAGAACCATCGGGAGCAGAGATGAGGACCAGTACGGTCGCAAGTTGCGGGTTGTAACACGCGACGGCAGTTCGCTTGGAGATCAGCTAGTCAGCGAAGGGCTGGCACGGACCTGGACCGGGAGACGTGAGCCATGGTGCTGACCCGCGATCAGGAGTTGTGGGCCGTCGCGCTGTGGGTCGAAAAGAACCATGGCGAAGAGGGGACCGCGTATATCGCGCAGCAAATCCAGCGGCTATACAACGAAGGGGACGAGGCAGGCCTAGCAATGTGGAAAACAATTGCTGAGCGCTTCGATCAGCTTGGTTGCCAAAGCTCCACGAACTGAGGCTCGGCACGATGCGGAAATGGCTTCGAAACTGGGGCGTCAGAATTGAGTTCGCCATGCTGGCGTCAGTGTCTCTGATGGGGCTGATCTTGAGCCTTCAATCCTGCACTGGCTGAGACGAAATTCGATCTCCCGATCAACCCTTCGCAAACTTGCCCTTGATGACCTTTCCTCCTGTCCGGAGCTCATCGAGATAGTCGCTCCACCATTGAGCCATGCGCAAACGCTCGTCCCAATGTTTGCCGCGATGGTAGATGCCACGCACGACGTTGCTGTCGCCATGCGCCAGGGCACGCTCGATTGCATCCGGATTCCAAAGTCCAGACTCGTTCAGGAATGTTGATGCCGTCGCGCGGAGTCCATGTGCGGTGACTTCATCCTTCGAATATCCCATGCGACGGAATGCCGCATTGAGCGTGTTCTCACTCATGGGACGCTTGGAGCTGCGCGCAGACGGGAACACATATCCTTCATGGCCGAGCATCTCGGCCAGGTCTGTGAGATAGCCGACAACCTGCTTGGAAAGCGGGACGGCATGCGCTCGGCGCGCTTTCATTTTGCCGGCAGGTATCTTCCACACGCCATCGACAAGGTCGATCTCGTGCCATTCGGCGTGCCGGAGTTCGCCGGGGCGCACGAACACATGCGGCGCGACCTGCAAAGCGAACTTCGTGACCATGTATCCGGTATAGTCGTCAATGGCGCGCAGCAGCCCACCCAACTCGGTGGGCTCCAAGATTGCTGCGTAATGCGTGGCTCTCGGGGTTACGAGGGCGCCCTTCAGCATGCTGGTCGGATCGGATTTGCAACGGGTCGTTGCGACACCGTAGCGAAACACGCGACCTGCGAACGACCGGCACTTCTTCGCAGTCTCGTGTTTGCCAGTGGCTTCCAGCCGCTTGAGGGGAGCCAAGACTTCGAACGGCTCGATTTCGTTGATGGGTCGGTTCCCGATGGCAGGTGCAAGCTGGTCGAGAAAATAGTTGGCCTTGACGATCGTGCCCTCGGCGCGGCCATTCTGGACCATCATCTGTTCAATATACTCACGTGCGACTGCCTCGAACGTCTGCGCAGAAAGAAACTCCTCGCGGATCTTCCGCTTCCGCTTCTCAAAGGCTGGGTCGCTCCCAGAAGCAACAGCCTGGCGCGCCTCGTAGGTCGCGTCCCGCGCTTGCTTGAGGCTGACCTCGGGATAACTCCCGATTGCGAGCTTCTTCTCGATCTTGCCGATCCGGTACCGGAAGCGCCACAGCTTGCCGCCAGCAGGCGTGACCTCGATATAGAGGCCGCGCTGGTCAGCGACCTTGTAAGGCTTGTCTTTCGTCTTGAGGGCGCGAAGCCGAGTCTCGGTCAGAGGCATGTGCGGGCCTTTTCCCAATGTGGTTTTCGCAAAGGCCCGCAAAAGGCCCGCAAAAATGTCTGGAACCCCCGAGAACAGACGGGACGATCCGGAACGATCCAAGGGCCAATTCCCTAGGATTTCTGCGGGTTTTATAGATTATCTGAGAGAACAAGAGAAGAACAAATGGTGCCCAGAAGAGGACTCGAACCTCCACGACCTTGCGATCGCCAGCACCTGAAGCTGGTGCGTCTACCAATTCCGCCATCTGGGCACGGGGTAGGTGCGGGCGCTTAGCGGGGCGGTGGTCGGCTTGTCAACCGCGGCGCACATCAGACCGCATATTTTATTTCGAAACCGCGGTTTTGCGTCATGCTGTGTCCCGCTCGCCGCCGCGACCCCTTGCTCCCGCGGCGGCTTCGCGGCATGGGAGCGCGTGCGGCGCCCATCCGGCGCGCAGGCAGAATCACGACAGGCGGACGCAATGCGAGATTTGGGGCGAGATTTGGGCGAACAATTGATCACGGTGCTGGGCGGCGGCGGTTTTGTCGGGCGCTATGTCGTCCAACGCCTGTTGGCGCGCGGCGCGCGCGTGCGGGTGGCCGAGCGCGAGCCGCGCAAGGCCCTGTTCCTGAAACCGCTCGGCGGGCTTGGCCAGACGCAGTTCGTCGCCGCCGATGTCCGCGACGCCGCCAGCGTCGCGCGCGTCGTCGCGGGCAGCGATGCCGTGATCAACCTCGCCGGCTCCTTCGCCGACATGCAGGCCGTCCACGCCGACGGCGCGCGGCATGTCGCGGCGGCGGCGCGCGCGGCGGGCATCCGCGCGCTCGTCCATCTGTCGGCGATCGGCGCCGACAGCGACAGCCCCTCCGCCTATGGCCGCAGCAAGGGCGATGGCGAAGCCGCGATGCGCGCCAGCTTTCCCGACGCCGCGATCCTGCGCCCGTCGATCGTCTTCGGGCGCGAAGACCGCTTCATCAACCGTTTCGCGGCGATGGTCCGCACCTTGCCCGTGATTCCCGTGATCGCGCCGGCGACGAAGCTGCAACCCGTCTATGTCGGCGACGTCGCCGACGCCGTGGTTGCAGCGCTGGACGGCGCGGCGGCGGGCCGCCTGTTCGAACTCGGCGGGCCGCAAGTGCTGACGATGCAGGAACTGCTTGGCTGGATCGCCGACGCGACGGGCCGCAAGCGGCTGTTCGTCGATCTGCCCGACGCCGTCGCCTCGGCGCTGGCGTCGGGTCTCGGCTGGGCGCCCGGCGCGCCGATCACGCGCGATCAGTGGCGGATGCTTCAGCGTGACAATGTCGTGGCGCTGGACGCCGCGGGCCTTGCCCAGCTGGGCGTCACGCCGACGTCTCTGGCGGCGGTCGCCGAGGGCTGGCTCGTGCAATATCGCCGCCACGGCCGCTTTGCGCAGACCGCCTGACGCAGACGGATGGGTATCTGGCTGACCGCAATCATCCTCGGCATCGTCGAGGGGCTGACCGAATTCCTGCCTGTGTCTTCGACGGGGCACCTGATCCTCGCCACCGAACTGCTCGGCTATGACGCGGCGCGCTGGGCGATCTTCAACATCGCGATCCAGCCCGGCGCGATCCTGGCGATCGTCGTCCTTTATCGCCGCCTGTTCTGGGACATGTTCACGGGCTTCTTCCGGCGGGACCCGGTCGCCATCGCCTTTGTCCGCAACCTGCTGCTCGCCTTCTTCCCGGCGGTCGTCCTGGGGCTGGCGCTGGGCGACTATATCGAGGTTCTGCTGGAAAATGCCGTCGTCGTCGCCTGGGCGCTGATCATCGGCGGCATCGCCATCCTGCTGGTCGAGCGCTATGCCCGCCCGCGCGAAAGCGGCGGCGTCGCCAATCTGTCGGCGCGCCAGTCGATCCTGATCGGCCTGGTCCAGTGCATCGCGATGATCCCCGGCGTCAGCCGGTCGGGCGCGACGATCCTGGGCGCGATGTCGCTGGGCGTCGATCGCAAGACGGCGGCGGAGTTCAGCTTCTTCCTCGCCCTCCCCACGCTGACCGGCGCGACGGTGCTTCAGCTTTTCAAGCATCGCGACGCCGTGACGGCAAACGACATGGGGCTGATCGCGCTGGGCGCTTTCGTGTCGTTCCTCGTCGCCTGGGTGGTGATCAAGGCCTTCCTCGCGGTGGTCACGCGCTATGGCTTCACGCCCTTCGCCTGGTATCGAATCATCGTTGGGGCGGCGGCGCTGATCTGGCTGGGGATGAGATAGGTCCGATACGGGACCATATGGCGAAATGATGTTGCGTGCATCGACTTGAGAGGCGGCATCACCCCTATTTTGGGTCAGCAATATTGACCTAACTCGCATTTTGCCCGTGACAGCGCGGCCCGCCCAATGCAATCGCCCCGGCAACGAAGGGAAAATTGCATGGCTGCCGAACGCATGCTCCGCTTTGTGGAGCGCGACCAAAACTATCCCGCCAAGCGCTCCGCCGAAGAGCGCGCGCGCGACTTTCGCGAAATCGCGCAGCGCTATGCCGCGCCGGACGCCGACGCGCAGGCCGCGCGCTGTTCGCAGTGCGGCGTGCCCTATTGCTCGGTGCACTGTCCGCTGCACAACCATATCCCCGACTGGCTGCGCCTGACGGCCGAGGGACGGCTGCGCGAGGCCTATGAGTTGTCGAACGCGACCTCGACCATGCCGGAAATCTGCGGCCGCATCTGCCCGCAGGACCGGCTGTGCGAAGGCAATTGCGTGATCGAATTTTCGGGCCATGGCGCCGTGACGATCGGCAGCGTCGAGAAATATATCACCGACACCGCCTGGGCCGAGGGATGGGTCGAGCCTGTCGATGTCGGTCCGGCGACGGGCCAGTCGGTCGGCATCATCGGCGCGGGACCGGCGGGGCTGACGGCGGCGGAATAT
>PHEM01000105.1 GCA_002842935.1 Alphaproteobacteria bacterium HGW-Alphaproteobacteria-13
TTGATCTTGAAGGCACCGCTTCACGCATGACGTCGCGGGCGTTCGCACGGTCACACCTTGGGCTCGTCCCATTCAACCAATCACCAATCGATGCCGAGTTGGCGGCCAATGCAGTCCAACTCATTCATGAGGAGTCAGAGGCACTGCAGCGACCGCTACCTTTCCGCCTCGTGCGGTCGCGCGATAGCAGCGCGGTCACGACTAAGAGCTCGAAGCGGATTGCTACAGCGATCGCCGAAGCCAATCTGCCGGTTCTCGCCGTCGGCCTGGTCGAGCGGGCAGCATATCGAGATATCTTCGATTTTTCGAAAACTCTCAGCGAGCTCGAGTCAGACACCACTTCTGGACTTGAGAATGCGCGCGGCAACGCCGCCAAACTAGCTGCCTCCGTGATCGAGGCCATTCGGGAGGAGTATCCGCAATGAGCGGCTATGGATTTGGCTCCAAGAAGCCAGCGGGTGATAAGGCAACAGGCCCAATGGATCTTGGAGGTCTCCCCAGCTCCCTTCCGCCGCTGAAGCGTGAAGATGAGGCGAGGGCGGTTGCTGTGGGCGAGAGTTTGGGGTTTGTCGATCGAGGGCAGGGGGTTCGTCGCCGGAAACCGGCAGCGATTCCATCGGTGAACCTGTATGTGAAAGGCCCTCAGGACATCATCCAGTGGTTCATCGACTACACCGACGCCCAAGGTCATTCAGCCTACTGGAAATCAATCGAAGATTTCAAACGCCACATGGAAGGCGAGGGCCGATAGCCCTTTATGTGAGAAACTGGGGGCGGGCCTAAGCGTCAGGCACGCCCGCGGTTTCGCACGAAGGATTTGCAGAAGCCTTCCCAGGATTTGTAGAGGGCCTCTCCAGTCAGCTTCTCGAGGCGGCCGCCCATTTCCTTCCGATACGCCTCGGCAATCACATCCTTGTCCCAGCCACCGCCAAAATCGACGACGATGGACGTAATCCGCGAGTCAGCGCCATAGTGAAGTGACCCCTCTGGAAACGGAGCTCGACCTTGAAGCGACGGCGGCAGGGCACCGACTATCGCGTCGACTGTGCCTTCCCGACGCGCCCGTCGGCCGACCTTCGGGCGATCGAGTTCCTGCGCCGTCATTTCCTGGTCTACCATGTCTTTCGGATTAAAGCTCAGCTTCACCGCAATGACAGGGCGACCGCGTCCGGCTCCACGAACCTCCTCCCAATCCACCGTAAAATCAGCGAGCTGATCGATTTCCGATTTCGATTTCGCGAGGACGTCCCTCCGGAATTCCGCAAAATTCTTGAAGCTACCGTCGGGTACTCCAAGTTTGCGTCGGAGTTCCTCGACGGCCATCTTCACGACGCGATTTTGTCGATTGATGACCAGACAGCCCAAATCATAGAGCGTGATCGCATAGCGAGACTGCAGAGCGAGCATCACTCCCAGATTAACCCGCGCGTAGTAGTCGGATCGTTGAATCACGCGCTTGAAATTGTCCGAAAACTGAAATTCCACAACGCTCAGGCCGTCTTCTGCGATTTCTTCAACGCAACTCGCTAGAAGCGACTGCGACATAATCGCTGGCTTGCCCTTCGTCGAAGTCGTTCGAATACGAATGATTACCCGGAGGAGTTCATCCATCACCGGCTGGATTCTCTCATTGCCCTTATGAGATCCGCGCAGTTCCCTCTTCGTAATGACAAAAGTCTTATCGTCGCCTGCCTCCGGTCCAGCCTTCCGGAGCATGATCGCAAAAGCTTTGCGAGCAGCGGCGCTAAGCGAACCGGTCTCAAATTCGGATTCGACCAACTCGCCGGGCTTGCTTACAAAATCCAGCTCACGGCGCCGAATCACTTCCGCAACGCGTAAAGTCCGGCTGAGGCTCTCAAAGCCTGACGAAACCTCGATTTCCGATGTCGGAGCTTCTGCGTTCATGTGAGTTGCATATCACTGGCTTGTCATAAAGAGAATAGCCCCCCGATCACTCATACAAACGCGACCTCCATGGTTGCCGGCTCTCTCACTTCGTCTGTGTCACCTCAAAACTCGAAGCCCCCACGCACTCATATAATGAGGGCCAATAATCCGCAGAAAACCGCCCCAAATGGAGTGTCCCCCAAACCCTCACATAAACGAGCACCTAGCCCCCGGTTCCTCATAATAAACGCGCGACGCGCAATCCAACTCTGCCCCCGAACGCTCACATAATTGACACCGCAAGCAGTTCAAAAACCCTTAGCTCTCGCGCAACATCGCATTTCGAGCCTCAAGAGGCGCTCAGCATTCTAAAATCGCGCAGAGTCAAAGCGATCGGGACGCAAATTCCGACGCATTCACAGCGCCCCCCGATTCCTCACATAATCCCCCGAACGCTCATCCGCAGGCCCCCGGAACCTCATATGAAAGCCCCCATGACCTCGCAGAGACGCCCCCAGGCCCTCATATAAAGGACATGCAAAGCACTGAGTCTAAAACACTTTCTGTACCCGAATCTTAGAAACTTGAATCTTAGAAGCCTCCCGCGCTGCGCTTGGGCGTTTTTTGGAGGAGAAAAGAGGGGGGAGACTTTCCGGACCATAGCGGTCCGAAGGAAAGGATCCTCCCATGCTCACCGATACGGACCAGGCGCCCGATACCGCGGCGCGCTTGATCGAAGCCGCACGCTCGATCGCCACCCAGCTCGATGACGACAAGGCAGTTCGAAGAGGGCTTATCAATGAGGTAATGACCGCGACATTCGGCGCTAAATCAGCCGAAGGCGCTTGGTCTCAACGTGATAGTTTCGTGATGACCGAAATATCCGCGATCCTCGCAGCGCGAAGCGCCAAACTGCCGGATCAGCCGATGGCTATCGTCGACCAGCTCGCGGCACTCGAAAAAGCTTTCCCCACGCAAACGGTCCGCAGCGAAGAACAAATCGCTCATCAGCATTTCTCTACCCCGCTGCATCTCGCTTGGCTGGTAAACCACCTTGCCATTATTGGACCTGAAGACGTGGTTCTCGAACCGAGTGCCGGCATTGGCACGCTTGCGCAGTGGGCGGGCCAAGGAAAAATGCTTCAGCTCAATGAACTGGACCCGGTGCGAGCCGCAGTTCTTCGAAATCTCTTCCCCGAATGCAGCGTCACCACCTTCAACGCCGCGCAGATCAACCAGCATGTTTCCGTGCGGCCGACCGTAGTGATCATGAATCCGCCATTCGCCCGCAACGCTGCCGGCGCCGAGGATCCTTTCGCCGCGCATCGTCATTTCGTGGCTGCACTCGCGGCCCTGCAGCACGGCGGCCGTATCGTCGCGATCATGCCCGACAGCTTCAACCCCGGCGGCAAACACGGGTCACTATTTGACCGCGCAATTTCCGGTGCAACCGTTCGCCTCATGCTTCGCCTCGATAAAGGCTTTGCAGGGAAGGGGACGTCTGTCGCGGTGCGGATCATCGTCGCCGACAAAGAACCGACAGGGAAACAGCCACCGTCGACGATCAACCGCGCATCGATCAGCAAGCTTCTCGAGGCAATTCGCGAGATCCCGCCGCGCTCGAAAGTTCAGCCAAACCCTGAACCTCCGGTACGTCCGAGGACAACAAAGCCAAGCACGCTCTTTGGTGCTTTCAGAACGGCCCCGGCCAAATCGTTTCCCCGACCGGCGAGGCCGCTGCCGAGTTTCGAAATCGCCACCCTCAACTATCGCGTCCATGATCCCGTCGCCGCGGCGCACGACGAGGCCGCCATCTATGTGCCGTGGCGCAGCCAGCGTCTCGAATTCGAGCATTCCTCCGAACATCCGAGCCCGCTGGTCGAATCCGCCGCCATGGCGGCCGTCGCACTGCCGGCACCAAGCTATCGCCCATTGCTTCCCAAGCGCGTCCTCGACGACAAAATATTGAGCGCAGCCCAGCTCGAGACGATCGTACATGCGCTTGCGGCGACGGAAATCGACCTCCCGGGCCGTTACCGCTTACCGGAGAAGGGTATAGCGCTCGTTCCGCACGCCGACGGCAATTGCTATCGGCAGGGCTTCTTCCTTGGAGACGGCACCGGAGCAGGGAAGGGGCGTCAGCTCGCCGGGATCGCAATGGACCAATGGCTACGCGGCAAACGGCGTCATATCTGGCTGAGTGACAGCAGCGCGCTGATCGAAGATGCACGGCGCGATTGGCAGGCTCTCGGCGGCACCCCCCTCGACATCCAACCACTCGGCCGCGTTCGCCCCGGCGCCGGCATCGAGATCGGCGATTCCATATTGTTTGCGTCCTACGCCACCCTACGGAGCGAAGCTGGTGGCGATCGGCGCGTCGATCAGATCCTCGCCTGGCTCAGCGAAGAGTTCGACGGCCTGATCCTGTTCGACGAAGCGCACGCCATGGGCGGAGTTGCGGGCGGGGAGGGGCGTTTCGGCACAACGGCAGGATCACAGCAGGGAATTGCAGGAGTTGAGCTCCAAAACCGGTTGCCGCGGGCCCGTGTCATTTACGCGTCCGCCACTGGCGCTTCAGACGTCAACAATCTGGCCTATGCGACCCGGCTTGGCCTTTGGGGCGAGGGCACTGCCTTCGTCGACCGCGAAGCGTTCACCGCACGGATCCGCGATGGCGGCGTCGCTGCGATGGAGCTGGTCGCGCGCGAGCTGAAGGCCATGGGTGTCTATACCGCCCGTGCGCTGTCCTATGCCGGCGTCGAATATGACATCCTCGAACATGAGCTCACGCCCACCCAGATCGTGGACTTCGACACCTATGCCGACGCTTGGGCTATCATCCACCGCAATATGGAGGATGCGCTTGCGGCCGCCGGCGTCGTCGATCGGCTGACCGGCGCGACGCTCAACGGCCAAGCCCTCTCCGCAGCACGATCGCGCTTCGAAAGCGCCAAACAGCGTTTCTTTTCGGCCCTCCTTCTTGCGATGAAACTGCCCAGCCTCCTCCCGGCGATCAAAGCGGCCATCGACGCCGACCAGAGCGCGGTCATCCAGCTGGTCACCACCAGCGAAGCCCTGCTCTCGCGGAGGCTTGCAGATCTCGATCCCGCCGATCGCGCAGAGCTCGCGCTTGACCTCTCGCCCCGCGAGCTGGTTATGGATTATCTCCAGGCGGCCTTTCCGACCCGCGCAATGGAAATCGTCAGCGATGACGATGGCAACGAACGCTCACGCCCGCTTTCCGACGCCAACGGCAATCCGGTGCACAGCGAGGAGGCATTGCAAATCCGGGCGGACACGCTTGAGTTGCTTGGCGCCATGCCGCCGATCGCGCCCGCCCTCGATGCCGTCATCGAACAGTTTGGTACCGACGCCGTTGCCGAGGTCACCGGACGCACCAAACGCCTCGTCCGTTTGCCAGATGGTAGCCAGAAGCTGCAGTCGCGATCGCCATCGGCTTGCATGGCAGACGCCGACGCATTCATGAACGGCGCCAAGCGCATTCTCGTCTTTTCCGACGCCGGCGGAACGGGGCGATCCTATCATGCGAGCCTTGATCACCAGAATCAGCAGCGCCGCGTTCATTTTCTGCTTGAGCCGGGCTGGCGCGCCGATCGGGCCGTGCAGGGGCTCGGTCGCACCAATCGGACCAACCAGGCGCAGCCGCCCATCTTTCGTCCGGTCACCACTGACTGCCGCGGCGAACGCCGGTTCATCTCGACGATCGCGCGCCGGCTCGACGCCCTTGGCGCCCTCACTCGGGGCCAACGGCAGACCGGCGGGCAAAATCTCTTCGACCCGATGGACAACCTCGAAAGCGACTATGCCAAGGATGCGTTGCTGACCTGGTACCGGCTTCTGCATCGCGGCAAACTCACCAGCGTCACTTTCGGTGATTTCTGTCACCGAACAGGGCTTCGCCTCGAATATGAAGGTGAGCTGGTCGATAAACTGCCGCCGATCCAGCGATGGCTCAACCGCATCCTCGCGCTTCCGATCGCGATCCAGAATGCGATCTTCGACGAGTATCTGGGGCTCGTCGAAACTCGCATCGATGCCGCGAAGAAGGCAGGAACTTTCGATGCCGGTGTCGAGACGATCCGCGCCGACAAACTCACGATCGTCGACGAGATTACGCTTCGCGAAGGTGTCGACACGTCCTCGTCCACGCGACTGCTCACTATCGAAGCCGAATGGAAGCGCGAGATGCGCTCGCTGGCCGACGTCTCTGCATTGGCAGATCGCTTCCGCAGCAGGGCAATCCGCCTTCGAAATGCACGGTCCGGCAAAGTTGCACTGCAGACGCCGGCACGGACGCGGTTGACCGACACCGGCGAGGCCGTCGCAACGTGGCAGCTCACCCGTCCTGGTCACCATCAATATATCACTGCCGGCGATCTCGAGGAGAGCATGTGGGAGCCCGTCGACGTCGATACCTTCGGCAAATGTTGGACGGCCGAGTGCGAAGAGTTGAGCCAGAACCCGAACCGCGAGCGCTTCTTCCTCGCGACGGGGCGTCTGCTCCCTATCTGGAACCTTCTCGGAGACGATCCGGAAGTACGTCGCCTTGTGACAGCCGATGGCCGCGCGTTGCTCGGCCGTATTGTTCCGCACGGTGATGTGAACACGCTGCTCGGTAAACTCGGCATAGCAGGCGCGATCAAGCTGGCGCCCGCCGAAATTGTAGCTGCCGCGTGGGAAGGCAAAACTGTAGTGGTCGGTGGCAACTCAGGGCTTACACTTGAACGTCGGCGCGTAAATGGCGAGTCACGCCTCGAACTCAGCGGATTCGATCCTCGATCACTGCCGACGCTAAAAGCGAAGGGCTGTTTCACCGAGATAATTCAATTTCGGACGAGGCTCTTTGTTCCTGTTTCGCGTGCGGCGGAGATTCTAGCGGAAATCGCGCAATGATGGGAAACGACCTACCGCACCCATCGACGATAGGCGTAGGTGACGGCACCAGCTCCCACCGGGAACGCGTTGGTCCAAGCGTAATCTCTGTTCGCCTTCGTTGGTATATGCCCTTAGCGTATTCCCGGTTGAGGGAGGCAGCGACATGTTCGGACGAAAGAAAGCGCCAACTGAGGAAGAGAAGGCGGCGATGCAAGCCGCAATGGCTGAACGCATACGGGAACGCTTCGATGAATTCGATGAAACCGTGATGATGCCATTCCAAGAAGGTCTGTTGCTGACGTTTAGCGAAGGTCTGGACCAGCGCGTCGAAGAGCATGGCATCGTCCCGGAAATCATCCGGAAATATTACGTCGAAGTCTGCGAGGCACCTTGGCGGGACGCGCTTCCCGGCTTCGAAGACGACTTCTATGAGTTTCGCGACATGGCGGAATGGGTAGGCATCATCGAAACCCTAGAGTTGCGCGAGTATGACGCGTGGTTTGACCAGAAGTTCGATTCGACGTCCGGACGCCTATTGCTGATGGCTGCATCCCGCGTTGGCGGCATGGTGATGTCGCACGGTCTGACCGATGAAGAATGGGCGGGCGATTAGAGCCAGTTTATCGTCTGCCGGGTTGCCATCTGAGACAGGCGTAAGCCGTCGATGCACTTCACCCCCAATGCCGACGCTTCTTCTAAGGCGGGCTTGGTGTAGCCATTTGTGGAAAACATGACCGGTTTGGCTTTGCCCCCGCTCTTCATCGCCGCGCCTGCGATTTGCCTGATCGCGGCGACAGCCACTGGCTTTGCGTAACCTTTGCACTGGCACCAGTAAGTCGATGACCCAAGTTTGAGAATGATGTCGACACCGCCATCGCCCGTCACCTTAGTCAGTTCGACCGAGCCGCCGCGCCGTTGGAAGAACGATGCGACCGCGTGTTCAAACGCTGTAGCCTTCAGATCGCGCCAATATCCAAAGCCCGCTTCGGTTTGGGTGAAGTTCCAATCGGCTAACGCTAAGACGTAAATTTTAGCGTCATCTCCATATTTCGTTTCTTCGACGTCGGACACGATCTGACGCGCGACAGCGGGCTCCACCAACCATTGGATTCCGAAAAAGACGACAACGCTGATCGGAGTGAAAGTGGCGAACAAGACTGCTCCGACGCTTTCAAAATGCAGATACACGCCAATCGCGAACGCCACGAACCCCGCAACAGCGATAGAATTGCTGATCGTCTTCCGACGCGCTTCAAGCTGCTCCATTGCGCGTTCATAAACACCGACTGCGAACGACGCCGGTAATCCGAAACTTTCGGGACGGGGGCGGTTGCTAGACGCTTCCACCGTGACCTTGGGTGCCCGTAACATCAGACCTTCCGGGACCAGATCACGCCGCGCGCCGCAAACCAGCGATATCGCTTCCGGTCGCTGATGGCTTCCTTGCGAACCCAAGCGATAGCCTTCGCAGTGAGCATTTTCTTGGCGATGATTGCGAGGGCAAGCAGTCCGACACCCGCCCACACACTCCAAAAGATCGCGACCGGGATGACGGCGAGCAAGCCGACGAAGAAGATCAGGGGCAGAATGGAGGTCCACGCGCTGCCCGACAGGCGATATGCTTGTGTCGCCAATCCCCGATCTACGAACAGTGACAGCCGCCCCCGGTTGTATTCGTCGGAAAACGTCTGATAGGGTAGGCGGGTAAGCATGGTGGAATCGCGTTCGGTGTATTTGCTGAGCTTTGTGCGCCAATCAAATTCTTGAAGCTCAGCAATGGCATCGCGTTTGGCGAAAAGCAGAAGCTCTCCCCATTCGTAATCCGACTTGCGGAAGGATTCGTCGAAGGGCGGAAATGCTTCTTCAAGCCGTATCCAGAGTTTCGAAGGCGCGAAATAGTTCAATATCTGATCGCGGTCGTCGTCGGTGCGATGCTCGAAATTTTCGATGATGCCCTTTTGCTCAAGGTGCATCCCGGCGAGAACGATCAGCGTCCAAAGAGCGTTGGGATAGGCATGGTCGATGTCATGCTCCATCACATAATCTTCGAAGTCGGCGTCGAAGACCCGGCGTATTAAATCGTCCTGCTGATCGCGGGGGAGGTCGCCAACAGATAGTGTGCCGACGTGGCTGTCATATGCAGAAACGTAACTCGTGAATGATCGCACCGGCTGCCCCTCCCGTGGTGAGGGCAAGCCTATAGCGTATGATTAGGCTTCCGTCGAAACCAGACTAATCCGCTGAACGGTTTCGTTTCCGGTCATTCGGCTTCGATCCGGACGAACTGACAGCAATCGACCAATTGGCATCCCGAGTAGCGCCAGCTTTGTTGGGCGGAACCTCCGTGCTAGGGCGCTCAACATCGAGCCTCAAATCATTCTGCCGGGGGAATTATGATCACAGCCGCTCTTCTGCTTGCAATCTCAGGCGCAGCACCAGAATATG
>PHEM01000106.1 GCA_002842935.1 Alphaproteobacteria bacterium HGW-Alphaproteobacteria-13
AAATCCGGTATCGCAGGCAACGCGGAGGGCCATGAGGCGCTTTGGGGCGGGATCGAGAAGGCCTTCAAGTGATCCGATACCATGCCACAATATCGAAATCTGAAGGGCCTTCGGGCCAACTTCTCCAGCGCCAGTGCGAAGCCGGCGTCGGGCCCTCTTCGTGGCCATTGCGAAATCGTATCATCACCCGATCCGTGGGCTGGACAGGACAGTCTCCCCCTCGGTGCGTTCGCCAGTTGTCAGAGGATGCCATTGTGCCCCGATTTCGATTGCAGGCCAATGATCTGGCTTCATCATGCGACAAAAATGGTCAGAGCACACTGGCGATCGGGGCGGGATACAGATGAGAAAGATACGCAAGACCATCTGCCCGCAATGCCGCGAACGGCAAGGCGTCGATATCGCCTACGGCATGCCAGGGATCGAACTCGCCGAGATGGCCGAACGCGGAGAGACATGGCTCGGTGGATGCTGTCTCACAGAGGACATGCCTGAACGCCATTGCCTTTCCTGTAACCACGAATGGCAGATCAAGCGACGGTTAGACCCTCTTGATCGAATAGTTCTGCCGCCGCTGACTACCCCAATTCCCGGATAAATTGACATGTTCGAAGATTGTTACCTCCGCCTCGGCAAAGGCCGCTTTGCCGGTTGCACGGCGCTGACGCCTGCGCTGCTCGGCAGCCTCTACGCCTTGCCGGAGCGGGCTGATGTACCGCTGCGGCCGATCTTGGAGGCAATGGGCGACGGTCAGCCATGGAGCGAGAGTTTTGCAGTCGCACCTGATCAAACGACCGCGGCTGTGGCGGGGATGCTGCGACAAGTGATGCTGGCGACGATCGATCTGGACCCGGCACTGATCGACACATCTATGCTGCCCGACGGATCACGTGCCAAGACACATCTGGACGCGCTGATCTCGCTGTGGCGTAACCACCGCGAGGTTACACCGTCAGAGATACGAAAGCTGGGCGACTTGTTAGCCTATGGCGCTGGCGACGCGCTGCAACCAATGGGTGTAATCCTGCGCAGTGATGACCCGCGTCATTCCGCGCTGGAAAGCGCGGTGCTGAAGCATCTGGAGGGCCATCATGGCCTGATCGCTCCCGAGGATGCCGACTATCAGCGGCTGATCACTACTCGTCTGGCCGCTTCCGCTCCAGCACAGACGTTACTGGGCCATGTGCAGCGCCATTCGCTTGATCCGGCCGCCACGCGCCATCCGAGGGATGACAGCATTGCCGTCCTCTCCACCCGCGACAGCCTGACCGAGGCCGAGGCTGCCGCCGCGATCATCCAGCACTGGCTGAGGGCTGATCCCACCCTCAGGCACAGCGACGTGGCGGTCATACTGCCGGGCGGTAGCGACCATGCCTTTGCCTTGGGTGAGACGTTCACGCGAGCCGGACTGCTTGTTTCTTCGCTTCCGGGCACCGCCACGCGCCGCAATGTGGGTGGCGAGGCGGTGCTTCATTTCTTGCAATGCTGCCGTCGACCGGCACCCGCAATGGCGCTGGCCTCGCTCTATTGCTCGCCAGTGCTATGCTGGCCGTCAGATGTTGGCAACGAACTTGCCCGCTGCGTTATGCAGGGTGATTTCGAGCCTTATGCAGCGCGCGAATTGTCGGGCAAGGCCGCCACGCTCTTCACCCTGATCCGCTCGCCGTCCCCATCCACCAATGGTCAGTTGAAAGAGCATCTGCGCCGATTCCGTGCCCTGCTCTGCGAGGACGAGTTGCTGGAGGCTGATGTTCTGGAGGCCAAGGTGCAAATCGCACGCCTTTCGGCCACCATCAGCACAGCGCCCGAAAGCGCCGAGCCAGAGTGGGACAAGCTGATTCAGTTTGCCGCAGCATATCAGCCAATCCAGGCAGAGCGCGGAGCATATCACCTGGGCGGGATCAGCGTGCTGCACACGCAGGAACTTCCGAGCCGGCCCTATCGGAAGTTGCTAGTGCTGGGCTTTAACGATGGCTGCTATCCGGCATCGCCATCGGGCAATCCCTTCTTCCTCGACAGCGAAGTAGCGCTCATCGCCGAGAAAACTGGCCTAAAGCTGCCTTCTCAGGCCAGCCATCTCGATACCGCCTTGGCTACTTTCACTCGCCAGCTGAGCGCCGCCAGCGAACAAACCATTTTGTTGATGAGCGAGCGCGACCGCCTAGGCGCCGCAGTGTCGCCATCGTCCAGCCTGCCGTTGATTGCCCGCCTTGTAGAGGGCTGCGATGACCCCGAAAAACTGGTGGTCGCCCTTTCTCGAGGCGAAGGCACCATCTGGGATCGCCTGATAGACTGGCGCGCGCGGCCCGAATTCAAGGCTGCCGAGGCACCCGAAATCCCGGAGAATTTCGACCTCGGCACCAATCTCCTCGCCCTGCGCCGAAAAGAGGATGGTTCGCCGCGGCCGCAAAGCCCGAGCCGCCTTGAAAACCTGCTGGTCAGCCCCTTGGCCTGGGTGCTGGGCGAATTGGGCGCGAAGCACGTGGCCTGGGCGCCCGAGGCGCTCGACGTGATGCTTCGCGGATCACTGGCCCATGAAGTGTTCGAGCGGCTGTTCGTGCCGGGTAGCGATCATCCTGACGATGCCATAATCGCAGCCAGTGTGCCTGAATTGCTGGCCGATCGCATCCGTGCTCTGGCCCCTTTCCTGCAAGGCGCGGCATGGACCGTTGAGCGTCTGGCGCTGGAATCAGAAATCACCACCTCGGCAAAGCACTGGTCGCGGGTACTGCGGTCGTTGAGGGCCGAAATTGTCGGGAATGAATTCTGGCTTGCGGGCAATTTGCTGGGCCATCCGGTGCATGGCAAGGCGGACTGCCTGTTACGCCTGCCCGATGGTCAGCCAGTGATGGTAGACTACAAGAAGAGCAGTTCAGGAACGCGCCGACAAAGGCTGAACAAGGGCTACGACCTTCAGGTCGATCTCTACCGCCGTATGGATGTGCGTGTGAGTGAGAAAAGCGGCGAAGGCGTCCTCCGTATTGCCGAGACGCTGACCGCCTGGAACGGCCTGCCCGCGGTAGCCTATCACACGCTCAACGATGGCGCGGTGCTGATCAACGGCGCGAAAGGGATAGATGACGATCATGTCGAGGTGATCGAGGGGGACATCGCCCAGAACGCCATAGCCCTCGTGAAAGCTCGCTTCGCGGCACTTAAGGCTGGACGGATCGACTTGAACACCACTGCCGACGCCAAGTATTTCCAGAAGGAGGCGAGCTTGGGCACTTATGCCCTCGACGATAGCCCGCTCGTCAGCGCCTTCATGCGCGACGATGACGCACCTTCCGTTGACCTCGCGGACATTGCCAATGACTGAGCTTTCGATCGTTCCCGCTGGCGCCGGTGCCGGCAAGACCCACCATATCCAGACCACCCTCACCCAATGGGTGCGCGATGGGTTGGTTCGACCCGAGCGCATTCTGGCGGTTACTTTCACCGAGGCAGCGGCGGGCGAATTACGTCAGCGCATCCGAGCCGCGCTGATCGCAGATGGCAATCTGGGTGCTGCCCTGTCGGTGGACCGCGCTTATGTCTCTACCATTCACGGGCTGGGTCGCCGCCTGCTGGTCGAACATGCCTTTGCCAGCGGAGCCTCGCCGCAACTGCGTCTGATCGCCGAAGATGAGCAGGATTTGCTGATCCGACGCGCAATCGAGGAGAATGACGCGCTCAACGAGCTGGCGCGTAACCTTGGGGCTTACGGCTATCGCGGCAGTTTCGTGTCTGATGACACGGCGGAGGACAGTTTTCGCGCCACGCTGCTCGGCGTGATCGGCCTGTTGCGCACGCTGGGGCCGCGAGGGGGTGATCTGGCGATGGCCGATCATGTCGAGGCCTCGATCCGCGAGGGCTATGGCACGCCCGCGCTCAAAGGCGAGACGCTGGATGAGGGGCTGAAGGTTGCAGTTCGCGCGTTACTGGCGGCCTTTCCTCGCAGCTTGGCCGATACCGCGACCAGCAAGACCGCCAAAGACGCCTTCCGTTCCAATCACAACGACCTTCGCGCTGCCGAACGGATGTTCGCAGCAGATGAGAAGGACTGGAAGCTCTGGCAACGGCTGCGCTCGCTGCGCCAGTCCATGCGCGGCAGCCCCACACCCGACGGCTACGACGAGCTGGCCGATGCCGTGATAGCCGCCGCCGACAAGCTGGAGCGCCACCCGGGCCCACTGAGCGACTCCATTGCTCATGCTCGCGCGCTGGTTGAGGGCGCGCAAAGCGCCATGGCTGACTACGAGGCCCGCAAGCGGCGCCTTGGTGTCATCGACTATTCGGACATGGTGACCAATGCTGCCCAGTTGCTTTGCGATAATCCGGCGGTGCTGGGGGCGATCATGGAAGAAGTCGACTGCGTCATCGTCGACGAGTTCCAGGACACAAACCCGATCCAGTTCACCTTCCTGTGGACCTTGGCGCGACAGGCCAAGCGCGCCCTGATCGTAGGGGACACCAAGCAAGCGATCATGGGCTTCCAGGGTGCCGACCCGCGCCTTACCACAGCGCTAACCGAACAGTTCGCGACCAGACCGCTCGACCGCAACTGGCGCTCTGACCCGCGTATCATGGGTTTCGTCAACGCGCTGGGACCGTGCCTCTTTGGTGATGCCTATGCGCCGCTGGCCCCGACACAAGAGGAAGGCGCTGAAACCGCGCTGGAGGTTCTGCAGCTGGCGCAAAAACGCAGCGCGCGCAATGGCGGTAAGCCGCATCATTTCGTCGCCGAGCGGATCCAGTTGCTGTTGGATGAGGGCGTGGTCATAAAGGATCGCCACACCAAACAACCCCGCCCGCTGGAGCCACGAGATATCGCAGTTTTGTGCTACTCGCACAATCAGTGCACGACCTATGCCTCGGCCCTTCGGACGCTGGGGTTACCAGTCCGCGTGGCCGACGGAGGATGGTGGCAAAGCCCGATTGTTCAGGCTGCCAGCTTTGCCCTGCGCTTTGCCGTGGATCCGGACGATACCCACACCGCGCTCTGTGTTGCCACATTGGGCCCATCGGCCGTGCCTCTGGATCAGGCGCTCAAGGCAGTCGCCGCAGGCGAGGCGATCGACGCACCTGATCTCGAAGCTCTTGGTGCGTTGTGGCCGGATTCGCTCGCCATGCCGGTCGACGTTCTGCTGCACCAAGTGATCCGCGCTGCCGCCTTGCGCACCTGGAGCGACCAGCTTGACGACCCTGCCCAGATGCGTGCCGACCTGCTGCGCTTCGAGGCTGAGGCCACCGCCTTCATCGATGCTCACCGCGACATGCGCGAGGCATCGGGTTTTTATGGCCAAAGCGCCCATGTCTTTCTGGGCTGGCTGGAAAGCCGCATGGGCCTGAAGGGCGAGGACAAGCGCCCCAATCCATCGGGGGCCGAGGCCGATGGCATCGAGATCGTCACCTGGCATGGTTCCAAGGGGCGCGAATGGCCTGTTGTCGTGGTCGCCTGCCTCGACCAGAGGCATGACCCTCGCGGCGGTTCATTCTCCACCTGCTTTCCGGGTTTTGACGATCTCGACCGTGTCATTGAGGAGGCCACGCTGGCCTATGCGCCAGCCTTTGCGGCGCCTGAGGCAACCGAGCGATTTCTGGCTCGCCTGCGTCCGGAGGCCGACGAGACAACGCGCCGGTTGCTCTATGTTGCGCTGACCCGCGCGCGTAACAGGCTGATTGTCGAATGGCCGCAAGATGATGGAGCTGACGAACCACCTTACCCGATCACTGCGCGCCGTTTGATGAATGAACGCGGTGGCTTGAGCCTTGGGGCCAACACTGTTGATCTGGGTGGCCAGAGCTTCTCTGCGAAGGTCCATGCTCTCGATGCTGCCTTGCCGCCGTGCTTCGGCGAGGATGCCGCAGATGCAGCGGGAGCCCACAAGCGTGAGCCGCGGTTCGCCGTGATCGAGCAAGTAATTGAACCTGCCATCGCGATTGTTTCGCCTTCAAAAGCACTGGAAACGGCGCGTGTCATGCCGGTGACCGTGACGACGTCACAGGTCTCTTCAGGTTGGCGGGTCGAAGGTGAGGAACTGTCGCTCGCCACCGACAAGGGCACCGCGATTCACGAGGCCTTGCGGATCTTTTTGCAGCGCCCGGATCTAGCCCATCGCGTGGCCGCGCACTGTCGCCTCTCCAATGCGGATGTGGAAGCGCTGGGAAATCAGGCGCAAGGGCTGACGAAGGCACTTGCCGAGATGGGATACGCCGAATTGCACGTCGAACAGCCGCTCGAAATTGCACTGAACGATGGGGGCACGCTGAACGCCATAATCGACCTGGTCGCCGAGGGACCAGATGGATATCTTGTCGTCGATCACAAGAGCGGCCCAGTGGATGACCATGCCGAGCGCATGGCAACCTATTGGCCACAGCTTGCTGCCTACGCCGAGGCGGTGGAAGCCGCGGGCGACAAGCCGGTAACGGGAACCGCGATCTTTTGGACCGACACTGGCGAACTCACCCTCGCCCAACTCGGCGGAAAGTGACGAGAGGTTGTATCCCTGCCAGAGAGATAGGCATCAACCGCCGGACGGCATTTTCAAATATATGATTTCGAACGCTTTAACCGATCTAAACTGTTGCATGCGGTTTGCAAAACTGAAGGCGTCGTTCATTTCATACTGCTGAAAAATGTCCAATCCCCGATCAAGAGCTATCTTCCAGCCTGTATCAGTAACAATATGGCGGGCATGAATTGTGTTCGTCTCGTCGAATTCCCACGTGAACCTGATGCCAGCACGATCACAGGATGAGGCAATCGCCGCCAAGTTTTCTGACTGCTTCTCGGGTCGAATGCCATCAAGGCACGTTACCAAATGCACGTCTATCTCGTCTGCAGGCGAGCTCGATTTGGCGATTGTCTCGATCAGCTCCATGAGATTGCGGATCTGGTAAAACGCACGCACGTAAGGGTCGGTAATCGTGATCTTTTGGGCCCCTGCAAGATAGGGCGTGAAAAGTGCATCGAAGGTTACGCCCTTTTGGTTTTCCGCAAACGTGAGGTGCCCTTCCTTTGGACCGTTATCGACCGCGAGAAGGGACGAGCCCGCATCACCGGAGGCTAATCTGCTGCTAATATCCTGATTGGGAATTTCAGAACCTGCGGGCGCGACGCTGTCCGCTTCCTGCGCGCGGCGGTAGTAGAAGGTGGGAAATTCGGTTTCCTCTAGCGTCGCAACCTTGACCTTCTCTCCCCCCTTTCTGGAAAATGAGAAGTCCACTTCGGGATATGTCGTGTCGATCCGCATAAGCTGATCCTTGACCCGCTTGCGCCCCTCAAGGGCGAGCCTCAAGACCTCCTCGATTTCATCTGGAGTCGCTTCGCCGTGCGGAAAGAGCAGCTTCATCAGGCCCGAGAACGTCTTGTGAACGCCGTCGCGATCTCGTGTCGAAATGTCCGTTGAGAGATCAAAGTGCGAGCGGTAGCGGTCTGAATAATCATCATTCCTAAGATGCCGCAGGATTTCAGCGAGATAATCGACAACGAAGCCATATCCATCAGAGAACATCTCCCCGCGAATTACGCCCACCTCCCAGCCAGGAATGTAGGTGTGAAGTCTGTCGATGAATGCCGAATCGTAGTACTTGTCCGGAAGCTCATCGAACAGGTCGGTGTTCTTGAGCATATAAGGCACTGTATGCTTAGTGTTGCCGACGAAGACCATCGATGCCTCGGCGCCCAGCGGCTCTACGCCACGGGAAAACGTCTTGTTGGCCATGTAGTTCTTGAGAATGTCGACAATGGCCTTGTCCACCTTCTTTTGCTTCCCGGCAAACTCGTCGAGCGCCACAACATCCCAATAGCCGACGAGGCCAATCTTGCCCGAACTGTTGTTGACGAAGAGTTTGGGCACGGTGACTTCGCCCCCTGACACCAAAATTCCATGGGGCGAAAACTCGGAAAAGATGTGTGATTTGCCTGTTCCCTTGGGGCCGAGCTCAATGAGATTGTAGTTACGCTCCACAAAGGGGATGAGACGCATCAACTGGATCAGCTTTGACCGGCGCCCAAACATGTCGGGATTAAAGCCAACGGTCTGAAACAGAAGGTCAATCCACTCGTCGGTGTTGAACCGCCTCCGAGCGTCCAGATATGCCTCATAGTCGAACTGAGAGAGCTGAATTGGCTTCATGGACCCCAGGATCCAAGGGGTGACGTTCTTGTCCTCAGTATAATCGTATTCGATATCTGCGATGCACCACACCCCCCCGACCAGGAGCTTGGGGTGCGCCTTGACCGTTCCGGAATCGATCAGAACCTTCGATATCCCCAAATTGGCAAAGCTGGCTTCATAGGCATCAGTCTTTTCGTTCAGTGCCACACTGATCCGATCGATGATCTTCCAGCGGCCCTTTTCGCGGATGTTGGACTTTATCAGCCCTGCCTCATTGCGATGCACATAGTGCTTGCGCAAAATCTCCCTGACAGTCTCGATCCCCGACTGAATCGACGCCTCATCATTCGTCGCGCAATATTGACCAAGCAGGTACTCAAGGACGTAAGTGGGAACGATGGCATTGCCTTTGACGGCCTTTACCAGATCCTTCCGCACGACGAGGCCAGGAAAGCGTTCATTGATTTTGTCGTCCAGCGCGGTCATGCCCCTGCCTCTCAGAAATCGAAATCGTTGGTGAAGCTGCGCCGCAGGACATAGCGGGCGCTCCGGTATTCTCGGAAATGCGATGTGTCGCCGTGCTGCTCTTCGAGCCTCAGAATGACTTCCTGCCCATTGAATGCATCCGCTTTCCTCGACATCAAGAAACGCACCTGGTGTTCGCGTTCCCGTGGATTATCCGACTTGAAATCGAAGGTTAGGTCGTGGCTGTCCGAGATCAGCTCCCCAGTCGCAGAATAGATGCCGGCGCGCAGACGGCGGGGTCGGGTTTTTTCCGTTGCCGCATCCAGTTGATAGAGCCGCACCGAGATCTGACCAGACGTGATGACCTGGCTCGTGCTGGCTGTGATTTCCACTTCAACCTGCGAGGTGTCACTCTGCCGAGACTTGTTGATCCGCAGGACCGGTACGACCGCCTCTTGCAGCGTCGCTCCACCATGGACAAAACGGCTTCCAGACCCCTTCAGACGTAGTCGATTGATCGATTTGGGGACAAGCATTTCCATGTCGCCCTCCAATCCGGCAGCGGCCGCATCGAAGTGCCGAAGGCCCGGCTGCGCCTTGAGGCCGTGCCCCAGCACAAACCGGCGGTTCCGGAACAAAATCGCATTGCCAGCA
>PHEM01000107.1 GCA_002842935.1 Alphaproteobacteria bacterium HGW-Alphaproteobacteria-13
CGAGCGAAGTCGAGACACCCATCGGCCTCGCGCCACGACGATGGGTGTCTCGACTTCGCTCGACACGAACGAATTTTGAGTGATGCAGATTTACGGCTCGGCGTTCCAAGGAATCGCAGGCTGACGACCATCGCCCTTGCCGCAAAGGCGCCCGAAAAAAAGAGGGCCGGAACTTGCGCTCCGGCCCAGCCTTTCAGGCTCTCCCCTCCTGAAACTTCTGCCAGACTGAATGCCATATTAATGGCGGCATGGGAAGGCCTATTTTTGCTGCGCCCCCGCCGCGATCTTGTGCAGGCGAAACGCGCAAAAAAAGGCGATTGTATCGCTTGCAACCATTCCTCCCCGGAACGGGGAGGGGGACCGCCGAAGGCGGTGGAGGGGTCGGAGCGGTGCGTCATGACGAGAGGTTTCGACCCCTCCGTCAGCCCTGCGGGCTGCCACCTCCCCGTTCCGGGGAGGAATATGACAGCCTGTTCGCAAGATATATGATGGCCAAAAAAAGGCCGGGACAAACGCCCCGGCCAGTATGGTTCGCAGGAGGAACCCCGTGAGGACCCCGCCGCTCGCCGATGGAGAGGAGAGCGTGCGGCGGCGGGTGTCCTGTCTCGTCAATAATTATAGGCGCGCTCGCCATGCTCGCCGAGGTCGAGACCCTCGCGCTCCACCTCTTCGGTGACGCGCAGGCCGCTGATGGCCTTGGCGATGGAGAAGGCGATGGCCGAACCGATGGCCGCCCAGGTGATCGCGACGGCGGTCGCGAACAACTGCGTGCCGAGCTGCGCGCCGATCGCATAATCGGCATCGCCCGGTCCGCCGAAGCTCGCCGCGTTGGTGAAGGCGACGCCGATCGACCCGACGATGCCCGCGACCCCGTGGATGCCGAACACGTCGGCGGTGTCGTCAAAGCCCATCTTCGGCTTCACATAGGCGACGAAGCCGTATGCGATGACCGATGCGACGGCGCCCAGGACGATCGCGCCGAACGGCCCGGCAAAACCCGCCGCCGGCGTGATCGCGACCAGCCCGGCGATCACCCCCGAACAGCCGCCGAGCAGCGTCGGCTTGTGGCCCGACAGCTTCTCCGCCACCAGCCAGGCGAGCGCGCCCGCCGCCGTCGCCGTGAAGGTGTTGATCATCGCCAGCCCCGCGCCGCCGTTCGCGCCCAGCGCCGATCCGGCGTTGAAGCCGAACCAGCCGATCCACAGCAGCCCGGTGCCGATGAAGGTCATCGTCAGCGAGTGCGGCGGCAGCGCTTCCTTGAGATAGCCGATGCGCTTGCCGAGGATGAGGCAGCCGACCAGGCCCGACACGCCCGCGTTGATGTGGACGACCGTGCCACCCGCGAAGTCCAGCGCGCCCTTTTCGAAGAAGAAGCCGCCCGCCGACCACACCATGTGGGCGAGCGGGAAATAGACGATCGTCAGCCAGATCAGCGCGAAGATCATCAGGCTGGCGAACTTGATCCGCTCGGCCAGCGATCCGACGACCAGCGCGCAGGTGATCGCGGCGAAGGTCATCTGGAAGCTGACGAACACATATTCGGGGATGGTGCCCGAAACGCTGTCGCCCGTGACATTGGCAAGGAAGGCGTTGGAAAGATTGCCGAAAAATGGTCCCGCCTCGGTAAAGGCGATCGAATAGCCCCAGCTGACCCAGACCAGCATCGCCAGGCACGCGACCGACAGCACATGCGTCAGCATCGACAGCATGTTCTTCGTGCGCAGCAAACCGCCATAGAAAAGCGCGAGGCCCGGCACGATCATGGTCAGGACGAGCACGGTCGACACCAGCATCCAGGCGGTGTCGCCCGTGTCGATCGTCGGCGTCTCCGCCGCTTCCTGCGCCCATGCGGGCAGGGCGGCGAACAGCGCGAGACCTGCGGCCCCGACGGTGGCCGCCAATTTGCGTGAGAAATTCATATGTTCCCCCTTCATTAGAGAGCTGCCTCGCCGGTCTCGCCGGTGCGGATGCGCACGGCCTGACCCACGTCGAGAACGAAGATCTTGCCGTCGCCGATCGACCCGGTTCCGGCGCTTTGCTGAAGCGTTTCGACGACGCGCGGCGTCAGTGCGTCGTCGCAGACCAGTTCGATCTTCACTTTCGGCACCATGTTGGTCGCATATTCGGCGCCGCGATAAATTTCGGTCTGTCCCTTTTGCCGCCCGAAGCCCTTGACCTCGGTGACGGTAAGGCCCGCGATGCCGAGCGCGGTCAGCGCCTCGCGCACTTCGTCGAGCTTGAATGGTTTGATGATAGCCAGGATCAGCTTCATGATGCCCCCTTTCGCCAGTGGTGCCATGCTGCGGTGCAACAGGCGTGCCAAATGGCGAAGCCGGGGCTTTGCGGGGGTTTTCGCGTTGCGTGCGGCTGGGATCGCGCGCTGGCTAGGCAGCGTGGCGCGGGGATTGCCTAATTTTTAGGCGCGCAGGGACGTGAAGAGCGCAGAGTTTTTTTCACGCGAAGACGCGAAGGCGCGAAGAAGAAGGTTCGCGCCGTCAGGCCTCTTTCTCTTTCCCCGTCGCGTCATGGAGCAATGCCGGAAAGGGAAAGCCGCTTCGCGGGAAACACATCGTCTTCGCGCCTTCGCGTCTTCGCGTGAAATATTATTCCGCGTCCTTGGCGAAACGCGCCCAGATCGGCAGGTGATCCGATGCGCGCGCGGCCAGGGCGCTCTGGTGGACGCCCGCGTCGACGGTCGCGAGATCGGGGGAGGCGAAGATGCGGTCGAGCCGCGCCAGCGGACGGCGGCTGGGAAAGCTGTGTCCCGTGCCGATCATCCGGTGGCGCTCCCCGAAATCATGCAGGCAGCCGCCGCGGTTGCGCCATTCGTTGCAGTCGCCCATCAGGATCGTCGGCAGGTCCTCGCCGTCCGCGACATAGCCCAGGATCGCGCGCGCCTGCTGGCGGCGGCGCAGGCCGGAGATGTCGAGGTGCATGCCGACGACGCGCAGCCGCGTCTCGCCGACGCGCACCGTCGCCGCCACGGCGCCGCGTGGTTCCAGCGTCGGCAAGTGCAGCGTATGGCTTTCCTCCACTTCGACCCCGCGCCGCACGAGCAGCGCATTGCCGTGCCAGCCGATGCTGTGCTCCCGCTCGGCCAGCGCGACGGGGACATAGTCGCTATGTTCCTCGAACATGCGCGGGGGGATGGCGCTGGCGCGCGTGCCGAAGCGGCGGTCGGCTTCCTGCAAGGCGACGATATCGGCGTCGAGTTCGCCCAGCACCGACAGCACGCGGCCCGGATCGCGGCGCCGGTCGAGTCCGATGCCCTTGCGCATATTATAGCTGGCGACCTTGATCATGGGATGAAAGATAGGGACGAACCGCTTTTCGGCAAGTTCGGATGTTGCGGGAAGAGGCGTGTGAAATCCGTTCGTGTCGAGCGAAGTCGAGACACCCATCGGCCTTGCGCCACGCCGATAGGTGTCTCGACTTCGCTCGACACGAACGGGCCTTGGGATAGAGGCGTCTCAGGCGCTCACCATTTGCCGCCCGCCTCCACCGCCGCCTGCTCGTCGGGGCGCGTCGCGCGGCCCAGCGCGGCGTTGCGGTGCGGGAAGCGGCCGAAGCGGTCGATGATGTCGAAATGCTGCCGCGCATAATCGAGAAAGACGGGATCGGCGAGCTGGCCCATCAGCCGCAGCGATTCGCGCTGGTCGGCGATATCCTCGCTATGCTCGAAGGGCAGATAGGCGAATTGCCGCCGCGCGTCGGGCCAGTCGCGGTCCCAGCCGCGTTCGACGATGCCGCGCGCGATCGCGCGGGCCAGCGGGTCGGTGGCGAAGGCGTCGGCATGGCCGCGAAAGATGTTGCGCGGCACCTGGTCGAACAGGATCGCGCCCGCCAGCGCGGTGCCGGGATCGATCAGGAAGGCTTCGGCGGGCTGTGACCGCAGCGCTTCGTGCCAGTCACCTGCGAAATCGCGAACCTCGGCGTCGAACTCCGGCCCGCCGCCGTACCAGTCGGCCATGCCATGATCGTCGAACCAGAAAGCAAGCAGCCGCGCCGCCCAGTCGGGGGGCGGCGCGGGCGGCGGGATGTCGTCGTCGTTCATTGGCGCCGTCCATTCAATCCAGACCGTGTCCTCGAGCGAAGCCGAGGGGCTTGTTCGAGCGAAGCGAGAACCCGCACCGTCGCAGCCTCGACTTCGCTCGGCATGGCCCCTCGGCTTCGCTCGGGGATGCGGTGGACTCGCCGCTTAGTTTTTAGCGGCCTTGTCGACCTTGCGCCAGGGCACGAAATCGCCGAGCGCGACGAAGCCGCGCCACGTGCGGCTGGTGCGGTCATGAAGCTGGACGGTGTCGATGCTGCAAAGCTGGCTGCCCGTCTGCTTCGTGACCAGCACATCGTCGTCGTCCAGCGATTCGGCGCCGCTGCGCGGCGTGTTGACCCACAGCGTATTGCCCTGGCGATAGACGATCGCGGTCTTGTCGATGACCTGCGTGTCGGTGATCGCGGGCGTGGAGATGCAGCGCTGCGGTTCGCCCGCGACGCGGCCTTCGAGCAGCTTCGCGAGCCGTTCCTGCGGCGTGGGCTTCTCCTTGGCCGCCGCACCGGCCGGGACTGCCGCGAGAGTGGCGGCGGCGAGCGTGATGGCAATCCATGGACGCATGATTAAGACTCCTATGATCTTTCAAGAGCCTCCCCACCGGCCATAGTGCCGCGCCGCGTGTGAACCGTGGCTGACTGCCGCGCGGGCGCGTCTCAACAGGTGGGCAGCGGTATGCCCAGCGGTCCCTTGCATTTCTTCTTCTGCTGCGGTTCGGCGGGCGCCGACGATCCCGATGCCGCGCCCATGCCGCCAAAATCGGCGCCGATCATCAGCATGGTGTGCGACCGGAAGCGGACTTTCGCGGTCCAGTCGATGTTCCACACCGCATTGCCCGCGGGCTTGGGCGGATAGGCGAAATGCGCCTCCGGCCCATAGGCGTTGAGATTGCCCATCATCATCTCGCCCGACGCCCGCTTGACCTCGGCCGGGATCTGGCAGCTCGTCTGCGAGGGCGGCATGACGATTTTCTTGGTGATCAGGTTCGCGACCGTCGCGGGGGGCAGCCAGTCCCACAGGCCGCCGCCGAACTCCTTGGTCGCGCTGCTGGTCCACCACACCATATCGCTGTTCCCGCCCTGGCTCATGCCGCCAAAGGCCCAGGCGGCATAGCCGGTGGCAGGCGCCAGCGCGTTCCAGCGGAGCATCACCGACCCATCGGTCTGGACCGCGGTCGAGGCCTGAAGGCCGGGCATATAATCCTGCGCGAGATCGAAGCTGATCTCCGGCCCGAAATTGCTCGCGATGCGGTGCGCGCCCAGCAGCGACGATCCCGACCCGGGCTGCTTGCCGCCCTTGCCGTTCGGCCAGCGGGCATAGGATCGGCTGTTCGACTGCGACACTTCGCGAATGATCGGCACCGCGCTCGACATCAGGCCGGGTGGAATCTGTCCGGCGGCGACCTTGGCGAAATCGATGACGACGGGCTGGCCCGGTCCCGCCTTCGCGCCGCAGCCCCAGAACAGCAGCAGGCGGCCCTTGGGCCGTTCGAAATTGTCGGGTCTCTCCTCCATGCCGCGTTCGGGGGCGATCAGCGGCAGCGACTTGCCGACCTTTGCTTGCGGCAGAAAGAAATGATCGCCCTTCGGCGGTGGCGCACTGGGGTTCTGGTCCGACCCAAGGCGCAGGTCGAGCGTGTAAGCGACCTTGCTCGACGGGTCGCCGCCGAACATCATCCCCATGGCGCCGCCCATCCCGCCGCGCCCGCCCCCCATCGCGGCAAAGCCGGACATCGTCGCGACGTCCATTTCATAGCGTTCCTTGGGACCCGTCGTCCTTTGCGCGGAACCCGGCACGGCGGCAAGTATCGCGGCGATCGCGGCGACGGAAACGAAACGCAAAGTCGAACGCATGACAACCTCCCTGTTGCGGCGGAGAGCCTTGGACGATGCGACCCGATTCTTCTTTTGTTTCTGGGGGCGACTATATGCCTGCAAAGGCGGCGCGCCAAGCGGACATCGCGCTGGAAATCCGCACCGTATCTCCGAGCGAAGCCGAGGGGCCAAGCCGAGCGAAGTCGAGGCTGCGGCGGCGCGGGTTCTCGCTTCGCTCGAACATGCCCCTCGGCTTCGCTCGGGATACGGATGTTTCGGATTTTGCTCCGTTTTCTCTACGCCGTCCCGCCCACGGTCAGCCCGCTGACCAGCAGAGTCGGCTGGCCGACGCCGGCGGGGACGCTCTGGCCGCCCTTGCCGCAGACGCCGATGCCTTCGTCGAGGGCCATGTCGCTGCCGATGCCCGTGACCTTGGTCAGCACGCTCGGGCCGTCGCCGATCAGCGTCGCCCCTTTGATCGAGTCGCCCAGCTTGCCGTTCTCGATCTTGTACGCCTCGGTGCAGGAAAAGACGAACTTGCCCGACACGATATCGACCTGCCCGCCGCCGAAGCTCTTGGCGAAGATGCCGGTCTTGACGCGGCTCAGCAGTTCGGCGGGATCGTCATTGCCGCCGCGCATGAAAGTGTTGGTCATGCGCGGCATCGGCGCATGGGCAAAGCTTTCGCGGCGGCCGTTGCCGGTCGGTTCGACGCCCATCAGTCGCGCGTTGAGGCGATCCTGCATATAGCATTTGAGGATGCCGTCCTCGATCAGCACCGTCTCGCCGGTCGGCGTGCCTTCGTCGTCGATCGACAGCGACCCGCGCCGCCCGCCGCCGACGGGGCTGCCGAGGCTGCCGTCGTCGATCACGGTGACGCCGGGCGCCGCGACGCGCTGTCCGATGCGGCCCGAAAAGGCGCTGGTGCCCTTGCGATTGAAATCGCCCTCCAGCCCGTGGCCGACCGCTTCGTGCAGCAGCACGCCGGGCCAGCCGGGACCGAGCAGCACGGTGAACTCGCCCGCCGGGGCATCGACCGCGCGCAGGTTGACGAAGGCTTGCGACAGCGCCTCGTCGATCGCGCGGTTCCACTGCGCCTCCTCGAACAGATGGTCGTACATATACCGGCCGCCAAGGCCGAAATAGCCGCTTTCGCGCCGCCCATTCTCCTCGACGACGATGCTGACGTTCAGGCGGACGAGCGGGCGGACGTCGGTGGCGAGGAAGCCGTCGGCGCGGACGATCTCCACCACCGACCAGCTTCCCGCGAGCGCGACCGACACCTGCACGACGCGCGGGTCGCGGGCGCGGGCGGCGGCGTCGACCTGCTGGCAAAGCTCCACCTTCTTCGCGAAGGGAATCAGGTCGAGCGGATTCGCCTCGTCATACAGGTGCCGGTTGGTGCGCGGCGGCGGTGCGGCGTGCGCGCCCTTCGCGGGGTCGAGCAGCGCCAGCGTCTCCGCCGCGCGGCGGATCGCCCCGGCGCTGATGTCGCTGGCATGGGCGAAGCCCGTCATCTCGCCCGACACGGCGCGCAGTCCGAACCCGGCGTCGGTCGAATAATCGGCGGTCTTGAGCCGCCCGTCGTCGAAGCCGAAGCTCTCGTTCGCGCGATATTGCAGATATAGTTCGCCGTCATCGGCCTTGGCGAGCGCTTCGCGGGCCAGCGCCTGCGCCAGATCGGGATCGAGCGCGTCGGTGCGGTAGAGGAAGCGGCGGGGATCGGTGGGGCTTGTCATGGCGCCGATATAGGCGCGCGGCCCTCGCGCTGCAATCAGGCGTGGTCGGCGACGCCGCCGATCAATACGAAGCGGCGGTCGCAATAGCCGCAATCGGCGAAGCCTTCGTCCACGTCGATCTCCAGCCACACGCGCGGATGGCCGAGCGCCGCGTCGGCAAGACCGTCGCCCGTGCCGTCGCAGGCGATGCGGGTCTTGGGCGTGCGGATCGTTTCCGGGACGAGGTGCGCTGGCTGAGTCATCGAACGCGGCCATAGCAAGGGTGCGGGGGCGCTGCAATGTGCTGTGCAATCCTCCCTCGCCATGCTGAACTTGTTTCAGCATCCATGGTCCGGCGTTCGCCCGCTAATGCGGCGCCAGTTGATTTCACGCGAAGACGCGAAGGCGCGAAGAGGTTGTGCTTGCCGCGAAGCGGCTTTCATTCCAACCGGACAGCCAGCCGCACCGTCGAAAGAAAAAGGGACCTGTCGGTCCCAAGCCATCTTCTTCGCGCCTTCGCGTCTTCGCGTGAAACCAACTGGCACTGTCCTAGCGAGGAAGCGCGCGGCCTCTTTCGCCGCCGCCGCGCCGCCGCTATGGAGGCGCGCATGACCGAAGCCGCCATCCGCATCGACGCCGTCTCCAAACTCTATGCCGGCGGCAAGCAGGCGCTCGACAATGTCAGCTTCGACGTACCGCGCGGAGAGATTTTCGGGCTGCTCGGTCCGAACGGCGCGGGAAAATCGACGCTGATCAACATCCTCGCCGGGCTGGTCAACAAGACGAGCGGGCACGCGAGCATCTGGGGCTTCGACATCGACGCTGACCCGCGCAACGCCAAATATTCGATCGGCATCGTGCCGCAGGAAATCGTCTTCGACCCCTTTTTCACGCCGTTCGAGACGCTGGAAATTCAGGCGGGGCTGTACGGCGTGGCGAAGGACCGGCGCATTTCGGACGAACTGCTCGCCGCCGTGCATCTCGCCGACAAGCGCGACGCCTATGCCCGCACTTTGTCGGGCGGGATGAAGCGCCGCCTGCTCGTCGCCAAGGCGATGGTCCATTCGCCGCCGATCATCGTCCTCGACGAGCCGACCGCGGGCGTCGATATCGAGCTTCGCCAGCAGCTTTGGGAATATGTGCAAAGCCTCAACGATCGCGGCGTCACGGTGGTGCTGACGACGCACTATCTGGAAGAGGCCGAGGAATTGTGCGACCGCATCGCGATCATCAACCATGGCCGCCTGATCGCCAACAAACCGACGCGCGAGCTGGTGAATATGGCGCGCGAGAAAGTCGTCGTGGTCACGCTCGACCGCGATGTCACGGTGCTGCCGACGCATCCCGCCTTCGACAAGGTCGAGCGCGACGGCGAGCGCGGGCTGGCCATCCATTACAACAAGGACCGGATGAACGCGGGCGAAGCGCTCGCGGCGGTGGGTGCCATGGGGCACGGCATCGTCGACGTCTCGACGCGCGAGGCGGATCTGGAGGATGTGTTCCTGAACCTGACGCGGGCGGCGAATGGGTAAGGGCGACGCCTCTTCTCCCCTCCCGCAGGCGGGAGGGG
>PHEM01000108.1 GCA_002842935.1 Alphaproteobacteria bacterium HGW-Alphaproteobacteria-13
GCGGGGCGGCATAGCGGATGCCCATCGCCACCGATCGCAGGATCAGGTTCATCGACAGGTCCCAGCCTTCGGGCGTGATCTCGTCGATCGGGGCGCGGTCGCCGCCCGCCGCCGCATTGTTGAAGACGATGTCGATGCCGCCGGCGCGCGCCGCGGCTTCGTTCATCAGCGCCTCTATGTCGGCGGGTTTCGTGACGTCGCAGCGGATGAATTCGATCCGCCCGTTCGACTGTTCCGCCAGCGCCCGGCCGCCCGCTTCGTCGATGTCGGCGGCAAAGACATGCGCGCCCTCGCCCGCGAGTTTCAGCACGGCCGCCTTGCCGATGCCCGATGCCGCGCCCGTGACCACGGCGATTTTTCCGGCGAATCGCATCATCCACTCTCCCGTTTCATTTTGCGACCTAGCTTAGGCGCGTCAGGGGGCGCGTCAACGGCGTGCAGGCGGACGCTACGGCGCCGTAACGGCAAGTGCGCCCCGTCAAGTTGACGCTTGCGTAAAGTAGACAATTCGCTCTAGGTGCCTTCGCAGAAGAGGAGCCTGACATGAGCGAACTGGACGCTTTCCGCGCCGAAGTGCGGGAATGGCTGGAGGCCAATTGCCCCCCCGAAATGCGCGAACCCGTGCGCGACGAGAGCGACGTCTGTTGGGGCGGACGCAAATGCGTGTTCAAGAATGACGCCCAAAAACAATGGCTCGAAGCCTGCGTGGCAAAGGGCTACACCGTCCCCGACTGGCCGAAACCCTATGGCGGCGCGGGCCTGTCGCCCGAAGAGACGAAGATCCTCAAGCAGGAAATGAAGCGCATCAATGCGCGCTCGCCGCTCGACAGTTTCGGCATCTGGATGCTGGGTCCCGCGCTGCTCAAGTTCGGGACCGAAGAGCAGAAGGTCCATTATCTCGGTCAGATTGCGCGCGGTGAAATCCGCTGGTGCCAGGGCTATTCGGAGCCGGGTTCGGGCAGCGACCTCGTGTCCCTGCAAACCTTCGGCGAAGATAAGGGCGATCATTGGGTCGTCAACGGGTCGAAGATCTGGACCAGCTATGCCGACAAGGCCGACTGGATCTTCTGCCTCGTCCGCACCGACAAGGCGAACAAATATCAGGGCATCACCTTCATGCTCTTCGACATGGAAAGCCCCGGCGTCACCACCAAGCCGATCAAGCTGATCAGCGGCAACTCGCCCTTCTGCGAAACCTTCTTCGACGATGTCGCGGTGCCGAAGACGCAGTTCGTCGGCGAAATCAACCGCGGCTGGGACGTCGCCAAATATCTCTTGGGCCATGAGCGCGAGATGATCTCCGGCGGCGGCGCGGGCGGCGACATGGTCAGCATCGGTGCGGTCTTCGCCAAGTCGATCGGCAAGAACGACCATGGCGAACTGGACGACCCGATCCTGCGCGCCGAAATGGCGGCGTTCGACGTCGATGTCTTCGCCTATCGCGCGATGGGCGAGCGTTTCATGGACATGTGGAAGACCGGCCGTGCGCATCCCGCGTCGTCGAACATGATGAAATATGTCGGGACCGAGCTGAACAAGCGCCGCTACGAGCTGGTCATGGCGGGCGGCGGCAGCGAGGCGCTGGAATGGGACAGCCCGGAAACGTCGGGCGGCGCCCGCCCGCGCGCCTGGCTGCGCACCAAGGCCAACTCGATCGAAGGCGGGACGAGCGAAGTGATGCTCAATGTCATCGCCAAGCGTATCCTGGATTTGCCGGGGGCCTGACCTTTCCCCTCCCGCAGGCGGGAGGGGCAGCGAGACTTGCGAGCTTGCTCGCTAGTCGCAGCGGGGTGGGCGGACGCGATGCCGCTGGCCCACCCCTAACCCCTCCCGCAAGCGGGAGGGGAACTGGAGACAAAAAATGCCGCTTTATCACAATGACGACCAGGCGATGCTCAAGGACAGCGTTGCGCCTTTCGTGGCCGAACAGGCGCCGGTCGCGCATCTCCGCCAGCTTCGCGACACCAATGACGCCACGGGCTTCTCGCGCGAGCTGTGGGCGCAGTTCGTCGAAATGGGCCTGCCCGGCATGCTGGTGCCGGAGGCGCATGGCGGACTGGGCATGGGTCATATGGAGGCGGGCATCGTGCTTGAGGAAATCGGCCGCAACCTGACGCCGTCGCCTTTCCTGTCGACCGGCGTCGGCGCGGTCGCCGCGCTCGCCAAGGCAGGCGGCACGCAGGCGGAGCGCTGGCTGCCCGCGATCGCGGCGGGCGAGGCGATCGTCGCGCTGGCGATCGACGAAGGCGCGAAGCATCGCCCCGACCGCATCGCCACGACCGCGGCGCGCGCCGGCAACGGCTTTCGCCTCGACGGCAAGAAGAGCTTCGTCCTCCATGGCCATGTCGCCGACATGAGCATCGTCGCGGCCAAGACCGACGGCGGCATCACCTTGTTCGCGGTGCCCAGGCAAGCGAAGGGCGTCACAGCCGACCCGCGCCGCCTCGTCGACTCCAGCCTCGCGAGCCATGTCACGCTGGACGGCGTCGAAGTCGATGCCGACGCCGTGATTGGCGAAGTCGATGCGGGCGAGGACGTGCTGAACGCGCTGCTCGCCGCGACGCGCACGGGCGCGGCGGCCGAGATGGTCGGCGTCGGACAGGGTGCGATGGACATGACCGTCAATTACCTCAAGGAACGCAAGCAGTTCGGCAAGCTGATCGGCGAATTCCAAGCGCTCCAGCACCGCGCCGCGCATCTCTATGGCGAAATGGAGGTCGCGCGCGCGACGGTGATGAAGGCGCAGCAATTGCTCGACGAAGGCAGCGACGGCGCGAAGCTGATGGTCTCGGTCGCCAAGGCCAAGGCCGGGCGCGCCGCGGGTCTCGCGGTGCGCGAGGGCGTGCAGATGCACGGCGGCATCGGCATGACCGACGAATATGACATCGGTCTCTATATGAAGCGCGACCGCGCGCTGGCCGAATATATGGGCGACGTGCATTATCATATCGACCAGGTCGCGCGGATGAATGGGTATTGAGACCGGGCATTCTCAAACGGAACAAAGGAATGACGCTATGAACCTTCAGGACATGTTCGGTCTCGACGGCCGTATCGCGCTCGTCACGGGCGGCTCGCGCGGCATCGGCAAGATGATCGTCGAGGGTTTCCTCGCCGCGGGCTGCGCGCGCGTCTATATCTCGGCGCGCAAGACCGCGCAGATCGAGGCGGCGGTCGCCGATTTCGAAACCCGCTATCCGGGCAAGGTCGTCGGCTTGCCCGTCGACCTCGCGACGGTCGAGGGCTGCCGCAGCCTCGCCAAGGAACTGGAAGCGCGCGAGCAGCGGCTCGACATCCTCGTCAACAATGCGGGCGCGGCCTGGGGGGAGCCGTTCGATACCTTCCCCGAAAGCGGCTGGGACAAGGTGATGGACATCAACGTCAAATCGCCCTTCTTCCTGACGCAGGCGCTGCACACCCTCTTGAAGGCGGGCGGCTCGCCCGAACGGCCCGCGAAGGTCATCAACATCGGCTCGATCGACGGGATTCGCCTCAATCCGTGGGAAACCTACAGCTATCACGCGTCGAAGGCGGCGATCCTGTACCTCACCAAGCGCCTCGCCGCGCGGCTGGTCGAGGACCATATCCTCGTCACCGCGATCGCACCGGGCGCGTTCGAGTCGGATATGAACAAGGCCGCGCGCGACCATGGCGACGCCGTCGCTCAGACCATCCCGACCAAGCGCATCGGCGTGCCGGAGGACATGGCGGGCGCCGCCATCTTCCTCGCGTCGAAGGCGGGCGACTATGTCGTCGGCGACACGATCGCGGTCGACGGCGGGCTGGTCTACGGCCATCTGGGCAGCAGCATCGACGCCTGATCCCCCCGTCGCCCCCGCCTGCGCGGGGGCGACGCGACATTCACCCGCTGTTGCGCAGCGCCGTCGCGATGGCGTTGATCGTCAGTTGAATCCCCTCGGCGATGCGCGGGTCGGTTTCGCCCGCGCGGTGGCGCTTCATCAGCTCGATCTGGAGCAGGTTCAGCGGCTCGATATAGGGCAGGCGCAGGCGGATCGACGCCTCCAGCGCCGGGTTCTTCTCCAGGAGGCGCGACTGGCCGGTGATGCGCAGCAGGCCGTCATGCGCGCGGTTCCAGCCGTCGCGGATCGCCGTGAAGATCGCGTCATGGCCATCGACATCCACCGCCAGCTCGGCATAGCGCGCGGCGATGCCCATGTCGGACTTCGCCAGCACCATTTCCATATTGCCGAGCAGCGCCGCGAAGAAGGGCCAGCTTTCCGCCATGTCGGCCAGCAGCGCCGGGTCCCCGAACGCCGCAAAGGCTTCGCCCGTTCCGTACCAGCCCGGCAGCATCACGCGCGCCTGTGCCCAGCTGAACACCCAGGGAATGGCGCGCAAATCCTCGATCGCCGTGCTCCGGGTGCGGCTCGACGGGCGCGACCCGATCTTCAGCGTCGCGATCTCCGCGATCGGCGTCATCGCGCGGAAGAAATGCTTGAAGCCGGGGGTTTCATAGACCAGCCCGCGATAGGCGGCGAAGGCCGTGTCCGACAGCGCGTCCATCGCGGCGGCGAAGCGCGCATGGTCGGCGCGTCCGGTCGCGTCCGGCTCCAGGCTCGCCAGCAGGCTTGCCGACACCATCGCCTCCAGATTGGTCGCCGCGCTGTCGGCGGTGCCATATTTGGCGGCGATCACTTCGCCCTGTTCGGTGATGCGGATGCGGCCCTGCACCGTGCCCGCAGGCTGGGCGCGGATCGCGGCGAAGGCGCTGCCGCCGCCGCGCCCGACCGCGCCGCCGCGCCCGTGGAACAGCTCCATCGCCGTGCCCGCCTCCGCGAACACCGGCGTCAGCGCCGCCGACGCCTGATGCAGCCCCCATGTCGAGGTCAGATAGCCGCCGTCCTTGTTCGAATCGGAATAGCCGATCATCACTTCCTGATGGCCCCGCGCGCGGACCTGCGGCGCGATTTCGGGCAGCGCGAAGTAACGCGCCATGATCGCGGGCGCGTCCTCCAGGTCGGCGATAGTCTCGAACAAGGGCACGACCATCAGCGTGTCGGCGGCGCCTTCGACGGTCCACAGCCCCGCCTCGCGCGCGAGCAGATGGACTTCCAGCAGATCGGACAGGCTTTCGGCCTTGCTGATGATCCACTGGCAGATCGCCTCGCGGCCCAGCCGGGCGCGAATCGCGGCGGCGGCGTGGACGATGGCGAGTTCGTCCGCCGTCTCTTCGCTCCACCGGTGCCACGGCGCGGCGAGCGGCCGGTCGGTCGCGAGTTCGCGGCGCAGCAGCGCGACGCGCGCCTCCTCGTCCAGCGCCGGATAATCGGTCTCGACCCCCGCCGCGCGCAGCAGTTCGGCGAGCACGCGCTCGTGCACGGCGCTGTTCTGCCGCATGTCGAGCGTGGCGAGATGGAATCCGAACACTTCGACGGCGCGGATCAGCCGCCCGAGCGCACCGATGCCGCCGAGCTGTCCCTCGCCGCTCGCCGACAGGCCGTCCGCGATCGTCACCAGGTCGCGGCGGAACGCCGCCGGCGTGTCATAAGGCGCGCCGGTCAGCGCGGACGGGCGCGGCGGCGCGTGGCCGACGATCCCGGCATAGGTCGCGCACAGCCGCGCATAGATGCCCGACAAGGCGCGGCGATAGGGTTCGTCGCTGCGGCTCGGTGCGCTGTCGCCGCTCGCCTCCGCCAGCGCCTCGACGGCTCCGGGCACGGGGGCGAGCGTGGAGGAGACCGACAGTTCGGAACCCAGCGCATGGACGGCGTCCAGATAATGGCCCAGCACGGCGGCGGCGTTGCGGCCGCTCGCCATGGTCAGCGTCTCCGCCGTGACGAAGGGGTTGCCGTCGCGGTCGCCGCCGATCCAGCTGCCGACGCGCAGGAAGCTTGCCGGGCGCTGGCCCAGCTCTTTTTCCCAGCGCGCATAGAGGCGCGGCAGCACGGGGATGAACACATCGCGCAAATAGGTCAGCGCATTGTCGATCTCGTCGGCGACGAACAGCCGTTCGGTGCGCAGCGGGCGCGTCTGCCACAGCAGCACGATCTGCCGCCGGATCGCTTCCTCGACTTCGTCGCCTTCGGGGCTTTCCGCGGCGCCCGCATCACGCAGCCGCATCAGCGCGGCGATGCGGCTCTGATGGTCCAGCATCGACTTGCGCCGTACTTCGGTCGGGTGCGCGGTCAGCACGGGGGCGACCAGCGCCGCGCCCAGCAGCGCCGCGACCGCCTCATGATCGACGCCTTCGCCCTTCAGCCGGTCGAGCGCGGCGGCGACGGTCGCCTCGGGTTCGGCGGCGACGCCCTGCCGGTCCTCGGCGAGGTTGGCGAGCATCGAGAACAGCATGAAGCCGCGCACGAAGGCGACGGTGTCGTCGAGGCTGAGTGCGTCCAGCCCCGGATCGATCGCCTCCGCCCCCGCGATGCCGCGATGCCGGTCGACGCTCGACGATCGGATATATTCGGTCTGCCGGAACAATTTTTCACCGCCATAGGCGCGGATGACGTCGCCCAATATCCGCCCCAGATAGCGGATGTCGGGATTCTGGCTGATCTGTATCGGCGGACCCATGGCGGCCTTTGCTGCAACGCAGCGGACGCTACGTCAAGCGGCGCATAGCTATGCGCGCGCCGCCGTCCGTTCGCGTGGCAACGCCGCTTTAATATTATTTCACGCGAAGACGCGAAGACGCGAAGACGCGAAGAGGTCGCGCTTGCCGCGAAGCGGCTTTCTCTTCCTGCCGCCCAGCCAGCCGCACCGTTGAAAGAATAAGGGACCTGTCGGTCCCGACTGTCATCTTCGCGCCTTCGCGCCTTCGCGCCTTCGCGTCTTCGCGTGAACCAACAAAGCGCCGCGCCTGCGGAACGGCCTACCCTTCCAGTTCGACGTCCCAGTACAGCCAGTCGATCCAGCTTTCGTGCAGATAATTGGGCGGAAAGGCGCGGCCATTGTCCTGAAGCTGCCAGCTCGTCGGGCGCCACGGCCGGCGATGGAGCGGCATATGCGCCTGCGCGGGAGTGCGCCCGCCTTTTTTCAGGTTGCAGGGCGCGCAGGCGGTGGTGACATTGTCCCAGCTCGTCCGTCCGCCCAGCCGGCGCGGCACGACATGGTCGAAGGTCAGGTCCTTACCCGACCCGCAATATTGGCAGGAAAAGCGGTCGCGCAGGAACAGGTTGAAGCGCGTGAAGGCGGGATATTGCGACGGCTTCACATATTGGCGCAGCGCGATGACGCTGGGGATCGGCATGGTGCGCGTCGGCGAATGGATTTCGCGTGCGTAATTCTCGACGATCGTCACGCGGTCGAGGAATACCGCCTTGACCGCCGTCTGCCACGGCCACAGGCTGAGCGGGTAGTAACTGAGCGGCGTATAGTCGGCGTTCAGCACCAGCGCGGGGCAATTGTCGGGATGGCGGGCAAGGTCGGGATGGAACATGGCCAGGTAGCATCGCCCCTTTTGCTGCGCGGGATGGCGCGTCCCTGCCTGTCCCGCGTGACGCCGTCATTACATCATGGCTGGGATTCGGCCGTCAAGGGGGAAAGCCGATGCTGACGCGCTTCGCGCCCAGCCCGACGGGCGCGCTGCATCTGGGCCATGCCTATAGCGCCGTGCTGGCGCACGACATGGCGCGCGCGGCGGGGGGGCGGTTCCGCCTGCGCATCGACGACATCGACGGCAGCCGATCGCGCGAGGAGCATCACGCGGCCGCGCTGGCCGATCTCGCGTGGCTGTCGCTCGATTGGGATGGAGAGCCGGTGCGCCAGTCGCATCGCCTGAACGACTATGCGGCGGCGCTGGACGATTTGCGCCTGCGCGATCTCGTCTATCCCTGTTTCTGCACGCGCGCCGACATCGCGGCGAGCCTGTCGGCGCCGCATGGTCCCTCCGGCGCCGTCTATCCCGGCACGTGCCGCGCGCTCGGCGCGGCGGAGCGGGAGGCGCGGCTGACGGAGGGGGAGGCGCATTGCTGGCGGCTCGACATGGCGCGCTCGGCGGCGCTGGCGGGACCACTGGCGTGGGAAGAGCAGGGGCAGGGCCTGCGTGCCGCCGACCCTGGCGCGCATGGCGACGTGGTGCTGGCGCGCAAGGACGCGCCCGCCAGCTATCACCTCGCGAGCACGGTCGACGACGCCGCGATGGGCGTCACGCATGTGGTGCGCGGCGCCGACCTGATCGCATCGACCGACGTGCACCGTTTGTTGCAAGCCCTGCTGGGGCTGCCGACGCCGTGCTATCGCCACCATGCGCTCGTCTGCGGACCGGACGGCAGGCGGCTGGCGAAGCGCGATGCGGCGGCCGCGCTCGCCGCGCTGCGCTATGCGGGCGCGGACGGCGCGGCGCTGGCCGCCGATTTGCGCGCCGGGCGGCTTCCCACTGGATATTCGCTGCGAATGCCCTAGAATGGGTTCATGCAGATATTGCTCGTTCTCGCGGTCGTCGTCGCGGCCGGTCTCGTCCTCTTCGCGCTTGCGCGGGGGCTGTTCTATTTCGCACAGGGCCACCGCGCCCAGCTCGACGGACAGGTCGAGGAAAACCAGCTGATGCAGAACCGGATGATGATGGCCCGCATCAAATGGCAGGCGATCACGATCATCCTGCTCGTGCTGATCGGCGTGCTCGCCGCCGGAAGCTGACGCGCTAAGCAATCGATCATGGTCAAGCTCAACAAAATCTATACGCGCACCGGCGACGGCGGCACCACGGGGTTGGTCGACGGGTCGCGCATCGCCAAGTCGGCGCCGCTGATGGCGGCGATCGGCGATGTCGACGAAGCGAACGGCGCCGTCGGCCTCGCGGTCACGGCGCTTGCGGGCGAGGGCGAACATGCGCCGATGCTCGCGCGCATCCAGAACGAACTGTTCGACCTGGGCGCCGACCTGGCGACGCCGCCGGACGACAAGGCCGGTTTCGGCCCGCACGACATGGCGCTGCGCATCGTCCCGGCCCAGATCGCGCGGCTGGAGGAAGAGATTGACGCGATGAACGACGATCTCGAACCGCTGCGCAGCTTCATCCTGCCCGGCGGCAGCGAAGCGGCGGCGCGCCTGCACCTCGCCCGCTCGATCGTGCGCCGCGCCGAACGCGCGGCCGTCGCGG
>PHEM01000109.1 GCA_002842935.1 Alphaproteobacteria bacterium HGW-Alphaproteobacteria-13
GGTTGGCGCTGGGTCCCGACCTGCTGGTCGATGCGCTCGGCCGCGAGGGCGCGCGCTATGACGTTGCCGTCGTCTCCAACGTCGATGGCGCGGCGCTCGACGAGGCGCTGCGGACGTTCAGCCCGGAGCACACGCTGGTCGCGGTCGCGTCCAAGACCTTCACCACCACCGAAACGCTGCTCAACGCGGCGTCGGCGCGGCAATGGCTGGAGGAGGCGGGGGTCGAGGACCCGCTCGGCCGCTTTATCGCGCTGACCGCCAGCCCGGAGCGGGCGATGGAATGGGGCATCGACGAAACGCGCATCCTGCCGTTCAGTGAGACGGTCGGCGGGCGTTATTCGTTGTGGTCGTCGATCGGGTTTCCCGCCGCGCTGGCGCTCGGCTGGGACGCTTTCGCCGACTTGCTGGAAGGCGCGGCCGAGATGGATCGGCATTTCCGGCTGGCCGAGGGCGCCGACAATATCTGCCTGCTCGCGGCCTTCGCCGACCAGCTTTATGCGAACCGGCTGGGGTGCCAGACGCGCGCGGTCTTTGCCTATGACGAGCGGCTGCGGCTGCTGCCTGCCTATCTGCAACAGCTTGAGATGGAATCGAACGGCAAGTCGGTGACGCTGGACGGCGCGCCGCTGGACCGGGACAGCGCCGCGATCACCTGGGGCGGCGTCGGCACCGACGCGCAGCACGCGGTGTTCCAGCTGCTGCATCAAGGCACGCATCTCGTCCCCATCGAGTTCGTCGTCGCGCGCGAACCCGACCATCTGCTCGACGCCGCGCATCATGAAACGCTGGTCGCCAATTGCATCGCGCAGGGCGCGGCGCTGATGGCGGGCCGCGCGAGCCAGGACGGCGCGCGCCATTATCCGGGCGACCGGCCCTCGACGACGATCCTGCTCGACCGCGTGACGCCGCATGCGCTGGGTGCCCTGATTGCCTTCTACGAGCACCGCGTCTTTGCGAACGCGGTGCTGCTGGGCATCAATCCCTTCGACCAGTTCGGCGTCGAGCTGGGCAAGGAAATGGCGAAGGAGCTTGCCGAGGGAGCGGCCGATTTCGACCCCGCGACGCAGGCGCTGATGCAGGCGGCGCTGGGGGAGTAGGGCGCTAAACTCCTGACTCGTCGCCCTGAACTTGTTTCAGGGTCCATGGTCTGCCCTCGAATGAAGCGCGGCGCGAAAGGAGAGGATCGGCCATGGATGCTGAAACCAGTTCAGCATGACGAATCCGAAAAAAATCCCATTGGCATCGCGGTCCCGGATGACCACATAGGCGGTCAGTTTCAGACAGGGGCAATCCATGAGCGATTTCGACTATGATCTCTTCGTCATCGGCGCCGGATCGGGCGGCGTGCGCGCCAGCCGCGTCGCGGCCGCGCACGGCGCGCGCGTCGCGGTGGCGGAGGAGTATCGCGTCGGCGGCGCCTGCGTGATCCGCGGCTGCGTGCCCAAGAAGCTGCTCGTCTATGGCGCGCAATTCGCCGAGGATTTGAAGGATGCGCGCCAGTTCGGCTGGGACGTGCCGACCGACTGCCGCTTCGACTGGAATGTGCTGCGCGACAATGTGCTGGCGGAAGTCGACCGGCTGGAGGGACTCTATGGCCAGACGCTCGACAGCCACAAGGTGACGGTCTTCCGCTCGCGCGCGACGCTGATCGGCCCGCAGAAGGTCCGGCTCGCGGACGGGCAGGAAATCAGCGCGGAACGCATCCTGATCGCGACCGGCGGCCGACCCTTCGTCCCCGACTTCCCCGGCAGCGAGCATGCGATCACCTCGAACGAGGTCTTTCATCTCGATGCGCTGCCGCGGCGCGTGGTGATCGCGGGCGGCGGCTATATCGCCAACGAGTTCGCGGGCATCTTCAACGAGTTCGGCAGCAAGGTGACGATCGTCAATCGCGGCGACGCGATCCTGCGCGGCTATGACGAGCAGATTCGCGACCGCCTGCTGCAAATCTCGATGACCAAGGGCATCGAATTCAAGTTCAACGCCCCCTTCCGCTCGATCGAGAAAAAGGCGGATGGTTCGCTGACCGTGACGCTGGAGAATTGCGACTCGATCGAGGCGGACGCCGTGCTGGTCGCGACGGGCCGCGTGCCGAACACGGCAGGGCTGGGGCTGGAGGATGCGGGCGTAGACCTGGACGAACAAGGCGCGGTCGAGGTCGATGACCACAACCAGTCGTCGGTGCCCAGCATCTATGCCGTCGGCGATGTCACCAACCGCATCCAGCTGACCCCCGTCGCGATCCGCGAGGGGCAGGCCTTTGCCGACAGCGTCTATGGTGGCAAGCCGACGACGGTCGATTACGCCAATGTGCCGAGCGCGGTGTTCAGCCATCCGCCGATCGGCGCGGTCGGCCTGACCGAGGCGGAGGCGCGCGACCGTTTCGGCTCGATCCGTGTCTATACCAGCGATTTCCGGGCGATGAAGAATGTCCTCGCGGGCCGGAGCGAACGCGCGCTCTACAAGATGGTCGTGGACGAGGCGAGCGACCGCGTGGTCGGTCTCCACATGATCGGTCCCGACGCGCCGGAGATTTTGCAGGCCGCCGCCATCGCCGTGAAGGCCGGGCTGACCAAGGCCGATTTCGACGCGACCGTCGCCTTGCACCCCAGCATGGCCGAGGAACTGGTGCTGATGAAATGACGGCTTTCCCTGCCGAGGAACGCGAGCGCCTGCTCGCGGTCAAGGGCGTCGGTCCCACGGTCGTCGCGCGGCTGGAGGAAATCGGCATCGCCTCGCTGGCCGAACTCGCCGGGCAAAGCGCCGAGGATATCTGCCGCCGCGTCAGCCTGCTAACGGGCGCGACCTGCTGGCGCAACAGCCCGCAATCGCGCGCGGCGATCGAAGGGGCGATCGCGGCGGCGCGGGAGCGGTAGCGAATAGCTACCTATATCCCGTTCGTGTCGAGCGAAGTCGAGACACCTATCGGCCTTGCTCTACCACGATGGGTGTCTCGACTTCGCTCGACACGAACGGGGTGGAGAGGTTGGTCCTAACCGATCCGATACGGCACTACATCCCGTCGATCCGGGTCCACCAATATCGGCCGGTCGCTCGGCGGGAAGGCGCGTTGGTCGCAGTCGTCGCGGGGGCAGATGCGGCACGAGGGACCGATACGGGTTGCGGCCTGCGGGGCATTCACGTCCACGCCGTCCGCGTAAACGAAATCCCCGGCATATTGCGCCTCGCAACCCAGCGCGACGGCGTAGCGCCGCGGGCTTCGCGCATAGCTGCCCGAGGGTTTCACCAGCCCCTTGGCCATCGACACATAGCGCAGCCCGTCGGGCGTCTCGGCAAGCTGGAACAATATGCGGTCGGGGATCGCCGCCGCCTCGTGGACGATCCACAGCGGGCAGGCGCCGCCGAAGCGCGCGAATTGCAGGCGCGTCGCGCTGTGCCGCTTGGTGATGTTGCCCGCCATGTCGACGCGGCAGAAGAACATCGGGATGCCGCGCGCGCCGGGGCGCTGGAGCGTCGAGAGGCGGTGGCACGCCTGCTCGAAGCTGACGCCATAGTCGAGCCGCAGCCGGTCGATGTCGTGCCGCACCGCGCGGGCGCTGGCGCGAAAAGCAGCATAGGGCATCAGCACCGCGCCCGCGGCATAATTGGCGAGACCGACATGCAGCAACTGCCGCGCCGCCGTGGTGCGCAGCGGCGAGGCCTCGACCACCGCCGCGATCTCGCTGGCGAGCGCCAGCGCCGCATATTGGTGCGCGAGCTGGAAGCGGCGGCTTTCGGGCGGCTGCGACGGGTCGATGACGAGGTGGCGCATCGTCGCGTCGAAATCGCGCAAGGATTGCGACTGACGATAGACGATCGATATGCCGAGCGCGCCCTGTAACCGCCGCTCGATGCTCTCGATGGAGGGGGAGGGCGCATCCCCGCGCAGTTCCGCCGCCAGCGCCTCGGCGGCGCGGTCGATCGTGTCGACATAATTGCCCGCGTCGTGGAACCAGTCGCGCACTTCCTCCCACGGCAAGCGGCTGCCTTCGGCGGTGCCGCCCGTCAGCGCCTCGTCGATGATCTGGAGCCGCTGGCCCGCGCGGCGATAGGCAGCGTGCAGCGCGACGAACTGGTCGGCCAACTGCGGCTGTTGCAGCGCCGCGCGTTCGAGCTGTTCGGGCGCGAGCGGCTGCGCGGCGAACAGCGGGTCGGCCGCCGCCTCGCGCAGCGCGCCCGCGCGGCGGTCGCCCGCGTCGGCGGCGACTTCCTCCCATCCGAGCGGGAACAGCTTTTGCAACCGGCCCAGCAGCGCGGGCGTCAGCGGCCGGTCGTCATGCTCGATCTGGCTGAGGTAGGAGGTCGATATGTCGAGCGTCGCGGCGAAGTCGGCCTGACGGATGCCGCGGTCGTGACGCAGCGATTTGAGACGGCTTCCGGCGAAGATGCGTTGGCGGGTCATCAGTCCTCCCCTGAAAGGGGAGGGGGACCACCCGAAGGGTGGTGGAGGGGCACGGGCGATTTAGCTTGCCGCCGAAAGGAAGCGTTTGGCCGCACCTGCCCCTCCACCATGCTTCGCATGGTCCCCCTCCCCGTGCCGGGGAGGATAGTTTGCAAACTCTAACTTCGCAACTTTGCAAATTCACATTTGCGCAATCGTGTCGAACAAGGCAGGGGCGAAGGCTTCAATATCGTGGAGACCTGCATGTCCGCCAATATCGCCGAAATGGAAGCCCGCCGTGCCGCCGCCGCGCTGGGGGGCGGGCAGAAGCGCATCGACGCGCAGCATAGCAAGGGTAAGCTGACGGCGCGCGAACGGCTCGACGTGCTGCTCGACCAGGGATCTTTCGAGGAACTGGACTCCTACGTCGAGCATGACTGCATCGATTTCGGGATGGAGAATCAGAAAATCCCCGGCGACGGCGTCGTTACCGGATCGGGCACGATCAACGGCCGCCTCGTCTATGTCTTCAGCCAGGATTTCACGGTGTTCGGCGGATCGCTGTCGAAGCGTCACGCCGAGAAAATCTGCAAGGTGATGGAAAAGGCGATGCTCGCGGGGGCGCCCGTGATCGGCCTCAACGACAGCGGCGGCGCGCGCATTCAGGAAGGCGTGGCGTCGCTGGGCGGCTATGCCGATGTGTTCCAGAAGAATGTGCTGGCGTCGGGCGTGGTGCCGCAGATCAGCTTGATCATGGGGCCGTGCGCGGGCGGCGCGGTGTACAGCCCCGCGATGACCGACTTCATCTTCATGGTGAAGGATTCGAGCTACATGTTCGTGACCGGTCCCGATGTCGTCAAGACCGTCACCAACGAAGTGGTGACGCAGGAGGAACTGGGCGGCGCGATCACCCACACGACGAAAAGCTCGGTCGCGGACCTCGCGTTCGAAAATGATATCGAGGCGCTGCTCGCGGCGCGCGATTTCTTCGACTATCTGCCGGAGAACAACCGCGCCGGGGTGCCGGTACGTCCGACCAGCGACCCCTATGACCGCGAGGACGCAAGCCTCGACACGCTGATCCCGCCCAATGCGAACCAGCCCTATGACATGCACGAGTTGATCCGCAAGACGGTCGATGAAGGCGATTTTTTCGAGGTCCAGCCCGCGCACGCCGCGAACATCATCTGCGGCTTCGGCCGCATCGAAGGGCGCACGGTGGGCATCGTCGCCAACCAGCCGCTGGTGCTGGCAGGCGTGCTCGACATCAACTCGTCGAAGAAGGCGGCGCGCTTCGTCCGCTTCTGCGATGCGTTCGAGATTCCGATCGTGACTTTCGTCGATGTCCCCGGCTTTCTGCCCGGCACGGCGCAGGAATATAACGGTATCATCAAGCATGGCGCGAAGCTGCTGTTTGCCTATGCCGAAGCGACGGTGCCGAAGATCACGGTCATCACGCGCAAGGCCTATGGCGGCGCGTACGACGTGATGGCGTCGAAGCATCTGCGCGGCGACCTCAACTATGCGTGGCCGACCGCCGAGATCGCGGTGATGGGCGCGAAGGGCGCCGTGGAAATCATCTTCCGCAGCGACATCGGCGACCCCGAAAAGATCGCCGAGCGGACGAAGGAATATGAGGACCGCTTCGCCAATCCGTTCGTGGCGGCGTCGCGGGGGTATATCGATGAAGTGATCCACCCGCACTCGACGCGGCGGCGGATCGCGTTGGGGTTAAGGAAGCTGCGGAACAAGAGCCTCGAAAATCCGTGGAAGAAGCACGATAATATTCCGCTGTGATGATGGAGCCTGTCCTTGCAATATGGTTTGTCTCCGTAGCTCTTTTGGAATTGTGGAATGCGTATTGGGGCATAGTTGAATTGCGAAGAGGCGAAGCAAGGATTGCCTTTTGGCCGCCCACGCTTCGATCATCTCGGCCAGTGTTTTTCGCGATGGTCATCGCAGGTCGGCTTCTTGGAGTTGTGGGATCAGCCCTACTAATCCTAGTCGCCTCGACCATGTTTAAGGGATAAAAATATGAAACTAGGCCGCCTCAATCATATCGGCGTCGCGACGCCGTCCATCGCCGACAGCATCGTCTTTTACCGCGACGTGATGGGCGCGACGCAGATTTGCGAACCGTTCGACTTGCCCGATCAGGGCGTGAAGGTCTGCTTCGTCGATACGCCCGGCGCGGGCGGGGCGCTCGACGGGACGCAGATCGAACTGATCGAGCCGCTGCCCGGCAACACGTCGATCGCGGGCTTCCTTGAGAAGAACCCGGCGGGCGGGCAGCATCATATGTGCTATGAAGTGCCCGACATCCACGCCGCCAAGGCGGAGTTCGAGAGCATGGGCAAGCGGGTGCTGGGCGAACCGCGGATCGGGGCGCATGGGACGTTGATCTTCTTCGTCCATCCGCGCGACATGGGCGGGGTGCTGACCGAGATCATGGAGACGCCGAAAGAGGCGCATTGACGTTTATCCGCCCTCTCCCCTTCAGGGGAGAGGAGCGAGACTTGGGTCTGCGTAGCTGGCCCTAGTCGCAGCGGAGAGGGGGAGGCCCCTCTCCAACTTCGGCTAGCCAGCAAGCTGGCAAGCCTGCGTATCCTCTCCCCTGAAGGGGAGAGGGCAAGGGACTGAGACTTATGACCGACAAACCGACCATCGATCAATGGGCCGAAGCCGCCGCGAAGGAAGTGAAGGGCAAGGACCTCACCTGGCCCACGCCCGAGGGGATCGACGTCAAGCCGCTCTATACCGCCGAGGACGTCCAGACAGAACCCGGCCTGCCGGGTTTCGCGCCCTTCACGCGCGGGGTACGGGCGTCGATGTATGCGGGGCGGCCGTGGACGATCCGGCAATATGCGGGCTTTTCGACCGCCGAGGAATCGAACGCCTTCTATCGCCGCAACCTCGCGGCCGGGCAGAAGGGCCTCAGCGTCGCCTTCGACCTCGCGACGCATCGCGGCTATGACAGCGACCATCCGCGCGTCGTCGGCGACGTCGGCAAGGCGGGGGTCGCGATCGACAGCGTCGAAGACATGAAAATCCTGTTCGACGGCATCCCGCTCGACCAGATGTCGGTTTCGATGACGATGAACGGCGCGGTGATCCCGATCCTCGCCTTCTTCATCGTCGCGGGCGAGGAGCAGGGGGTCGAGCGCAAATTGCTCGACGGGACCATCCAGAACGACATCCTCAAGGAGTTCATGGTCCGCAATACCTATATCTATCCGCCCGAACCCTCGATGCGGATCATCTCGGACATCTTCGGTTATACCAGCCGCGAGATGCCGAAGTTCAACAGCATCTCCATCTCCGGCTATCATATGCAGGAGGCGGGAGCGACGCAGGTGCAGGAGCTGGCCTTTACCATCGCCGACGGCGCCGAATATGTTCGCTATGGCGTCGCGTCGGGACTCGACATCGACAAGTTCGCGGGGCGGCTGAGCTTCTTCTTCGCCATCGGCATGAATTTTTTCATGGAGATCGCCAAGCTGCGCGCCGCGCGCGTGCTGTGGCACCGGGTGATGACCAATCTCGGTGCGAAGGACGAGCGGTCGAAGATGCTGCGCACCCACTGCCAGACGTCGGGCGTCTCGCTGACCGAGCAGGACCCCTACAACAATGTCATGCGCACGACGATTGAGGCGATGGCGGCGATGCTGGGCGGCACGCAGTCGCTGCATACCAACGCGCTCGACGAGGCGATCGCGCTGCCGACCGATTTTTCGGCCCGCATTGCCCGCAACACGCAGATCGTCATCCAGGAAGAGACGGGGATGACCAAGGTCGTCGACCCGCTCGGCGGTTCCTATTATGTCGAGGCGCTGACGCAGGAACTGGTCGACAAGGCGTGGGAAATCATCGAGCGCGTCGAGAAGGAAGGCGGCATGGCCAAGGCCGTCGCGGCGGGCTGGCCCAAGGCGATGATCGAGACCGCTGCCGCCGCGCGGCAGGCCCGCGTGGATCGCGGCGACGATGTGATCGTCGGCGTCAACAAATATCGCCTCGCCAACGAAGACCTGCTGGAGACGCTGGAAGTCGACAACACCAAGGTGCGCGAGGCGCAGATCGCGCGCATCAACAAGGTCAAGGCGAGCCGCGACGAAGCCGCCTGTCAGGCCGCGCTCGACGCGCTGCGCAAGGCCGCCGCCGCGCCGCAGTCGATCGAGACCAACCTGCTCGCCCACGCGGTCGAGGCCGCGCGCGCGCGCGCGACGCTCGGCGAGATTTCGTCGGCGATGGAGGAAAGCTTCGACCGCTACGGCACGCAGCCGACCCCGGTGAAGGGCGTCTACGCCGCGCCCTATGAAGGCGACCCGCGCTGGCGGCAGGTGCTCGACGGCGTGGCCGCGGTCGAGCGGCGCATGGGGCGCAAGCCGAAACTGCTCGTCGCCAAGATGGGGCAGGACGGCCATGATCGCGGCGCCAACGTCATCGCCTCGGCGTTCGGCGACATGGGCTTCGACGTCGTGTCGGGGCCGCTGTTCCAGACGCCGGAGGAAACGGTGGTGCTGGCGCTCGATTCGGGCGTCGATGTCGTCGGCGCGTCGAGCCTCGCCGCCGGGCACAAGACGCTGATCCCCGAACTGATCGGCAAGCTGCGCGAGGCCGGGCGCAGCGACATCAAGGTGATCGCGGGCGGC
>PHEM01000110.1 GCA_002842935.1 Alphaproteobacteria bacterium HGW-Alphaproteobacteria-13
GGGCTTGCCCGAATAGGCCACGACATGCTCGTAATGCGCGCGCCACATGACTTCGAAGGATGTGAGCACGTCGCCGAACCGTTCCTGGCAGTAACCGAGAAACGCCAGCACCGCACCGAAGCTTTCCAGCGCGACCAATGCCGCATTCTCCGTCTTGGCGAGCGGCCGAAGTCTCAGGACGGCCCGAGTCACCACACCGAGCGTACCTTCTGTACCGATGAAGAGCTGTTTCAGGTCATAGCCGGCGTTGTTCTTCAGCATCTTGTTCATCGACGTGACGACGGTGCCGTCGGCGAGAACCGCTTCCAGACCCAGCACCTGCTCCCGCGTCATGCCATAGCGAAGGACGTTCATCCCGCCGGCGTTGGTCGAAATATTGCCGCCGATCGTCGCGGAGCCGCGCCCGCCGTAATCGACGCCATAATAGAGTCCCTCCGCCTGCACGGCTTCCTGGAACGTCTGAAGGATGCACCCGGCTTGCACGATGCCGATCCGCGCGACAGGGTCGATCTGTTCGATCAGGGTCATCCGCTCGAGCGAGAGCGCGAGTTCGTCCGGTGCGCTGATCGATCCGTCGAGGCAGGTCACGCCGCCCTGAACGCAGACCGGCTGACCCACCTCGTGACAAAGCCGCAGGACGGCGCTGACCTCTTCGGTCGTGCGCGGCCGCACCAGCCCCATCGCGGTCTGCGGGATGGCCTGAAGCTTGATGTTGGCGGGCCGCTCACCGGCCTCCTCCGCACTGAGCACGCTGCCGGGACCGAGCATGTTCCTGAGTTGATCGAGTATCATGGATGAGTCTCCGCAAGGGTTCGAGCGGTCGGGATCAATGGAACAGGCCCCGGCGGAACGAAAAGTCCGTCTCCGCGCTCGTGATGATCTCGAGAAGCGCGGCGCGGCCGTTCTCGGTCGCGCGGCGCGCCCGCAGGATGGCATTGCCGACGTCCTCGGGGTCCTCGACTCGCTCGCTCCAGCCGCCGAGATCGCGCGCGATACCGGCATAATCGCCGCCGATGTCGCGCGTCCGGAATTTCTCGTGGCTGAGCGCCATGGTCGGAATCTCGATCGCCATCGTCGAATTGTTGAGAACGATCAGCAGCACCGGCGCATCGGCCCGCACCGCCGTCTCGAAATCGAGACCGACCATGCCGAAGGCGGCATCCCCCATGAAATGGACGCAGAATTTGTCGGGTGCGGCAAGTTTTGCGCCAATGGTGAGACCCAACCCCGTCCCGAGCTGATGGGATTTGCCCCATCCGAGATAGCTGCGCGGCGTCGTGGCGGTGTAGAAGGGCAGCATCTGGTCGCGCGGGCTGCCGGAATCATGCGTCACGATCGCTTCCGCCGGATCGATCACACGGGTGAATTCGGAAATGACCCGATAAGGCGTGATCGGGCGCTCGCCGGAACGCAGTTTCGCTTGCCAATGCCGGAGCCAGGGTTCGCGCGCGGCCTTTATCTCGTTTCGGATCGACCGATCGCGCGGCGTCGATCCGATGCGATCCCTGACGGCGCCGATCAACTCGCGCAGGGTCAGCCTGGCATCGCCCAGCAGCGCGGCCTCCAGGTCATAGCCCTTATAGAAGTCGTCGGGATTGTGCGTCGCGTGGATGATGCGCTGCCCCTCCGGCAGGATGCGGGTCACGAGATTGTGCCGCGTGAAGCTGGTACCGACGCCGAAGACGAGATCGCGGGTCGGCAGCAGCGCCTGGCATTGACCGGTCAACACCGCGCCTGCCGTGCCGAACGACAGGTCATGGTCTTCGGGAAAGGCGCTCTTGCCGTCGACCGTCGTCATCACCGGCGCCTCGAGCAGTTCGGCAAGCTCCACCAGTTCCTCCGATGCCTGGGCATAAAGCACACCCTGCCCGGCCTGGATCACCGGACGTTCCGCCTCGACGAGAAGGCGCGCCACATCATCGACGGCGCACGGGTCCGGTGCGCCGCGAACCGCTTTCACGGGCTTGTAGTTCATGGCGAAATCGGCGCCGAGATCATGGCCGCAAAGGTCCATCGGCGTCTCAACCATGACCGGGCCGGTGTGACCGTTCTTCAGATAGCTGAAGGCCCTTCGCATGATATTGGTCACTTCGTGCGGAAGGATGATTTCCTCCGATGATTTGAGGATCGGCGCCAACGCCCGGCCGCCACGGAACATCGGCGGCACCTGCGAAACGTCGCGAGCATGGGCGAGCGGCAGCAGCAGGATGGGCACACCGTCCGAATAGGCGGTGGCGATGCCGGCATAGGCATTTTCGGTGCCCGGCCCATATTGCATCGCGAAGACGCTGGGCGGGCTGCCGTTCATGATCCGCGCATAACCGTCGGCCATGTCGACGCCGACCCGTTCCTGGCGGCACAATATCGGCGTCAGCCCCGCGCGGACACCGGCCTCGATCATCGGTGTCGTCGGATAGCAGAAGAGTTTGGTGATCCCTTCCCGCTTCAGCACCTCGGCAATCGCATCCAGTACCAGCATCTCGTAAATCCTAGCATCGGCCTGATGATCCAGATCCCGAGCAGCGGCCCCGTGCATCGGCATCGTCCCGGCGGCGATCTCATCGACGAGACCGGGAACAAGAGACTCAGGACTGCGCGGCGAAGCCCCCGGCGGCGATCCCCGCGAGCGCGCAGATTTCGTCATTGTCCGAAGTGTCGCCGGTCACGCCCACCGCTCCAAGCGGCAGTCCGGCTTCGTCGACGACGATCACGCCGCCCGCCGCCGGAATGACTCCAGGCGGTGCAATCGCGCCAAGCGAGGCGATGAAGCTGGGGCGCTCGGCCGCCATGTCGGCGATCTTGCGGCTCGAAACGCCGAGCGCCAGCGCGCCCGATGCCTTGCCGACCGCGATCTGCGGCCGCAGCGTCGAGGCGCGGTCCTGACGCTGGAATGCCACCAGATGACCGCCCGCATCGAGCACCGCGACGCTGAGCGGCTTGAGTCCGAGCGTCGCTCCCTGCGCGAAGGCGGCCGCTATGATCCGGTTCGCCCGTTCAAGACTGATATGGCCCATCCGTTGCTCCCTGATCCGAACGTTCGAGACACGGTTTTCCTGCGGCGGCTTCATACCGCCAACTTTGCACCGCTGTGCTGAATTCATGTCTGACAGGATTGAGCGCGCCTGTCTAGGCGCAGCTCTCGTCAACTATCCGCGCGCGGGCGAGTCAGGCGTTTTTTAAGCGCCGCGCATTAAATCTGCACCATTTCGAGAGAGAGGGTCAGATTTGACGCACGGCGCTCTAGGCGCCGTTTTTGACGTCCCGCTTCAGCCACTCCAGCAGCGCGGTCGCATTGTTCCGCTCTTCATCCCTTGCGCCATAAAGCAAGGTCACGCGCCCCTTGACGGCGCGAAGCTGGTCGAGCGCCGCCGCGATGTCCGGCCCGCCCGCATCCAGTTCGGCGAAATAGGCGCGGCGGAAGGCGCTCCATGCCTCGTCGGCCGCTTTCCGGCCGCCTGCCGCTTCCTGTTCGTGGAACTGTATCCGCAGGTCGCTGCTGGGCGACAGGGCTTTCAGCCAGGCCGTCAGATCGGCCTTGTCCTTCGACACGCCGCGCGGCCACAGCCGGTCGACCAGAAAGCGCGCGCCATCGCCCGCGTCCGCCGGTTCATAAATGCGCTTGACCAGGATGTCCTGTGCCGCCGTCATGCACTGGACTATCGGCCTTTCGCGGCTCGGGGGCAAGGCCTTGTCTCCCCTCCCGCAGGCGGGAGGGGAGACAAGGCCTTGCCGCGCGCGCCGCCCCTTTCTATCAAGCGTTGAATCCGCACCCTCTGAAATCCGCTCGTGTCGAGCGAAGTCGAGACACCCATCGATCTTGCGCTACAACGATGGGTGTCTCGACTTCGCTCGACACGAACGGGACGGTAGATCAGAGACAGGGTTTCATCCCGGCACATCCGATTTTGCAGGACAAGTATGATTTATACCAGCGTGATTTTCGACTTCGGCGGCGTCATCACCGCCTCTCCCTTCGAGGCTTTCAACCGGCTGGAGGAGCAGCGCGGCCTGCCGCGCGACTTCGTGCGCCGCGTCAACGCCGCCGATCCCGACGCCAACGCCTGGGCGCGGTTCGAGCGGGCGGAGATCGACGCCGCGACATTCGACGCGCTGTTCGCGGCCGAAGCGCGCGCGCTGGGGCATGAACTGGAAGGCCAGGCAGTGCTGGCCGTGCTGGCGGGCGCAGTGCGGCCCGCGATGGTCGCGGCGCTCGACACGCTGAAGGGCAAGGGCTTCGCGATCGGCTGCATCACCAACAACGTTCCCAGCGGCAAAGGCGCGGGCATGGCGCGCAGCGAGGATATGGCGCGTGAAATCGCCGCGATCCTGGCGCGTTTCGACCATGTCATCGAATCGAGCAAGGTCGGCGTCCGCAAGCCCGATCCCGCCATCTATCGCATGATGTGCGCGGCGCTGGACGTTGAACCGGCGCGCTGCATCTATCTCGACGACCTGGGCATCAACTGCAAGCCGGCGGCGATGCTGGGGATGCACGCGATCAAGGTGACGAGCGGCGAGCAGGCGCTGGCCGATCTGTCCGCCGCGCTGGATCTGCCGCTGCCCTGACCAAACGGTCCGGGGCGGCCACGCGCCGCCCCGAAACGCCCCCTTTTTCGACCCGCGCTCAGTGTGCGAGCAGCAGCGGATACCGGCCGTTCGTCAGCAGATATTGCGTCGTGCCGCCGAACAATGTCTCGCGCAGGCGGCTGCGGCCGAAGGCGCCCATGACGATCAGCCCGGCGCCCATCGCCGCCGCCTCTTCCTCCAGCCGTTCCTCGACCGTGTCGGCGCCGCGCTCGACGACGAGCAGTTCGGCATGAATGTCGTGGCGCGACAGATAGCGCAGCGCGTCGGTGCCGGGGAAAGTCCCGTCGTCCTGACCGACCGCGACCAGCACGACCTTGCGCCCGCCGCCCAGCAGGGGCACGGCCGCGCGCAGCGCCGCCGCCGCCTGCGGACTGCCGTTCCAGGCGATCATCGCGGGCGCGTCGGGATCGAGCGTCTTCACATCCTGCGGCAGCGCCAGCACGGGAACCGGCGTCGCGAGCGCCAGGTCGCCCGCCAGCAACGGCGGCAGGCTTTCGCGCTTGCCCGGCAGGCTGACGACCGTGATGTCGGCGAGCGACGCGGCGCCCGCCAGCGCGCCGATGATGTCGCCGTCCGCCATCGCGATATCCCACGGCACATCCTCGTTCGCCAGCCGCTCCGACAATTTGCTTTCCAGCGCGAGATCGTCGGCCTGCGCCTTCGCCAGCGCCTCTGCCGCGAAATAGGTGCCGCCGAACGGATCGAAGCTGACGAACTGCTGAAGCGGCGTCGCGATCATCAGCGTAACATGACCCTCGAACTGCCGTGCAAGGTCCAGCGCGGCCTGCAAGCGTCCTTCCGATGCGGCGTCATTGTCGGCGTGGACCAGAATCGAGCGCATTTTCCGTCTCCTTCCGTCGTTTGATGAAAGGGTAATGCATGGGGGACCGCTTGGGTTCATTGACCGGTGTCAAAGTCCGCCCGTGTCGTTCGCCGCCGTCACGCGCAGCCGCGCCGCGCGCTCGAAAATCCGCATCAGCACGGGTTCCGTGTCGGCGACTCGCATCGCCACACGGAATTCGACGGGCGCCAGAGCGGGCATATCCGCCAGCTCGACCAGCGCGCCGCTCGCCATTTCGCCGCGCACCATCGGTTCAGGAAAGATGCCGACGCCGCCGTCGGCGCAGGCGATGTCGATCATCATCCGCGCATTGTTGCACAGGTTCAGCGACTTTTGCGCGATACGCGAGGCGTGGATCGCGTCGCGCATCCGCCCGTGGATCGGCGAATGGCTGGCGAGCGACCAGACCGGCACGCGCGCATCCCCGCGGAAATCGGCGGCGACGCGGGGGCTGGCGAGCCAGACCAGCGCGACGTCGCCGATCGGGCTGGTCTTGAGCGCGGGGTGCGCGACGGGACCGGCGGCAAAGGCGAGATCGGTGCGCCCCGTCAGCAATTGCTGGATCAGGTTCGCAGTCAGGTCGATCTCTATCTCCAGACCGACGCCCGGCATATCGGCCTTCAGGGCCGCGACGAAGGGTGGCAGACAGCTTGCCGCCGCGATCTCGCCCGCGCCGATCCGCACCACACCGCTCGCCTCGGCCAGCCCGCCGCTGCCCATCAGCGCCAGTTGCATGTCGCGCAGCAGCGGGTCGCAATCGCGCACCAGCTTGCGCGCGGCGGGCGTCAGCGACATGGCGCGCCCGTCGCGGCGGAACAGCCGCGTGGCGAGCCGTTGCTCCAGCTCGCGCATCCGCGCCGACACGGCGGGCTGCGTCGTGTTGAGCCGCTCCGCCGCCGCCGAGAAGGTCCCCAGCCGGTCGATCCACAGCAGCGTTTCGAGGTGATAGAGGGAAATGCGATTGATAGACATTATTTATGGATAACCGAAAAATAGAGTAATTAGAATTGATGAATGCTTTCGGCCATGGTCGCGCGCGATCATAGCAGGAGGCCGCTTTCATGGCGAACAAGCGATATCCCGACGCCGCTGCCGCGCTCGACGGGCTTCTTTTCGACGATATGCATATCTGCGCGGGCGGTTTCGGCCTGTGCGGCATTCCCGAACGGCTGATCGACGCGATCCGCGATTCGGGCGTGAAAGGCCTGACCATCGCCAGCAACAATGCCGGAATCGACGGCGAAGGGCTGGGCAAGCTGCTCCGCACGCGCCAAGTGAAGAAAATGATCTCCTCCTACGTCGGCGAGAACAAGGAGTTCGAGCGGCAATATCTGGCGGGCGAGCTGGAGGTGGAATTCTGCCCGCAAGGCACGCTGGCCGAACGCTGCCGCGCGGGCGGCGCGGGCATCCCCGGCTTCTATACGAAAACCGGCGTCGGCACGCAGGTCGCCGAGGGCAAGGAAGTCAAGAATTTCGACGGGCAGGATTATATCCTGGAGCGCGGCATCTTCGCCGACCTCGCGATCATCAAGGGCTGGAAGGCCGACGAAAGCGGCAATCTGATCTTCCGCAAGACCGCGCGCAACTTCAACCAGCCGATGGCGACCGCCGCGAAGATCTGCGTCGCCGAAGTCGAGGAAATCGTGCCGGTCGGCAGCCTTGACCCCGACTGCATCCATTTGCCCGGCATCTATGTGAAGCGCCTGATCGTCGGCGCGCCCTATGACAAGAAGATCGAATTTCGCACGGTGCGCCAGAGGGAGACCGCATGATGGTTTGGAGTCGCGACGACATGGCGGCGCGCGCCGCGAAGGAATTGCAGGACGGTTTCTACGTCAACCTCGGCATCGGCATCCCGACGCTGGTGGCGAATCACATCCCCGCCGGGATGGAAGTCACGCTGCAAAGCGAGAACGGGATGCTCGGCATCGGTCCCTTTCCCTATGAAGGCGAAGAGGACCCCGACCTGATCAACGCGGGCAAGCAGACGATCAGCGAACTGCCGCAGTCGGTCTATTTCGGATCGGAACAGAGCTTTGCGATGATTCGCGGCGGCCATATCGACCTGACCGTGCTCGGCGCGATGGAGATTTCGGAAGGCGGCGACATCGCCAACTGGATGATCCCCGGCAAGATGATCAAGGGCATGGGCGGCGCGATGGACCTCGTCGCCGGGGTCAAGAAAATCATCGTCGTCATGGAGCACAACGCCAAGGACGGCAGCCCCAAGTTCATCCCGGCCTGCACCCTGCCGCTGACGGGCCGCAATGTCGTCGACATGATCGTCACCGACCTTGCGGTGTTCAAGCGCGAGAACCACGACAGCCCGTTCCGCCTGATCGAACTGGCGCCGGGGGTGACGGCGGAGGAAGTCGCCGCGAAAACGACGGCGCATTATCTGACCTGAAGGCATTTCCCCCTCCCGCAAGCGGGAGGGGCAGCGAGGCTTGCCAGCTTGCTGGCTTAGCCGCAGCGGGGTGGGCAGATACGCGACGTTGCCGGCCCACCCCCAACCCCTCCCGCCTGCGGGAGGGGAGAGCAAAGCCTGCTCCTGCGCCGCACAGGCCGGGGGTGACGGCGGAGGAAGTCGCGGCTAAGACCACAGCCGTATATGAGGTCGCCATCTGATCACAAAGCCGTACCGCGCCTTTTCCTCGCCCTGATCGCGGTCCTCGCGATCGGGCTGGCGGGCTGGTTCGGCTATCGCACGGTCGGCGGCGACCGCACGCTTGCTAGCGTTCCGCTATCGGCCGCGACTCCGGAAAAGCTGCCCGACACGCCCGGCGAATGGCGCGGGCGGATCGACTATCGCGCACTCGACGGGCAATTGTCCGCGCTTTCGCGGCGGCCCGAGATGGCGGGGTTGGCCGTGGCGGTGGTGGAGGACGGCGAATTGCGCTTCGTGCGCGCCTATGGCGTCGCCGATGCGTCGACCGGCGCGCCGGTCACGCCGCATACGCTGTTCCGCTGGGCCTCGGTCTCAAAGACCGCGACGGGCGTGCTGGCGGCCGCGCTCGCCAGCGACGGCGCCGTTGATCTGGACCGCCCCGTCGGCGACTGGCGCACGTCGCTGCGCCTGCCGGGCGGGGCGGAGGCGCGCGTGACGCTGGACGAGTTGCTGTCGCAGCGCACGGGTCTCACAAAAAACGCCTATGACGAGAAACTGGAGGATGGGCAGGACCCCGCCTTGCTCCGCGCCAGCCTTGCCGCCGCGCCGCTGCAATGCGAACCGCGCACCTGCCACACCTATCAGAACATCGCCTTCGACGCCGCGAGCGAGATTTTGGCCGAGGCCGCGAACAAGCCCTTCCCCGATGCGATCGAAGACCGTTTCTTCCGCCCGCTCGGCATGGTCGGCGCGGGATATGGGATGGAGCGGCTGACGGGCGCCAAAGATTGGGCCAGGCCGCATCACAACGGGCTGGCTGGGCCGGTCAAGGAAGCCTATTGGCGCGTTCCCGCCGCCGCGGGCGTCGAAAGCGACATCGTCGATCTCGCCACATGGATGCAGGCGATGATGGGAAGCCGCCCCGATGTGCTGCCGCCGGCGGTGTTGGCGCTCGCCCATCGCCC
>PHEM01000111.1 GCA_002842935.1 Alphaproteobacteria bacterium HGW-Alphaproteobacteria-13
GCGATATTCATAGGCGCGGCCGATGCAGGAAAAGCGCGCGTGCCAGTCGTCGGCGACCGTTTCGCACGCCAGCACCGCGATGGGGGCGGGGCGAAGCTGCGCGTTCAGCGCCTCCATCAGGCGAAAGGGCGTCAGCGCTTTGTCGATATCGACATGCGCGCGCATCGCCATCGCGTGCACGCCCGCGTCGGTGCGGCCCGCGCTATGGACCGGCGCGGTTTCGCCGGTGATGCGCGTGACGGCCTCTTCCAACGCCTGCTGCACGCTCGGCCCGTGGCTCTGCCGCTGCCAGCCCATGAAGGGGCGGCCGTCATATTCGATGGTGAGCGCGAAGCGGGTCATCGGTCGCCCGCGCCTGGGCTGATCTCGTCATGCTGAACTTGTTTCAGCATCCATGGTCCGCGCTCTCCTTTGGCGCGGCGTGGGACGAGAAGACCGGCCATGGACCCTGAAACAAGTTCAGGGTGACGAAGAAACAAAGGCAGTCTCATGCCAGCCGCACCCCCTTGGGCACCGCCCGCCCGCGCAGGAATTCCGCCGCCGCCATCGCGGGCTTGCCCGCGCGCTGGATGCGGGTCGCGCGGATCGCGCCGGGGTTGCAGGCGATGGTCAGCGCGTCGTCGATCGTCACGCCCGGCGCTGCGCCGGGGACCGTCTCCGCCGGGCGGACGACTTCGGCCGCCAACAGCTTGCAGCGATCGCCGTCCAGCTCGAAAAAGGCGCCCGGCATCGGGTTGAAGGCGCGGATCTGGCGTTCGACCTGCACGGCGCTGGTCAGGAAATCGAGCCGCGCCTCGCTCTTGTCGATCTTCGCGGCGTAAGTGACGCCCTCGGCGGGCTGCGGCTCCGGCGCGAAGGCGTGAAGGTCGCTCAGCACCCTCACCATCATCGCCGCGCCCATCGCGGCGAGTTCGTCGGTCAGTTCGCCCGCACTCTTGCCGTCCACGGGCGTTCGCTCGATCAGCCGCATCGCGCCGGTGTCGAGTCCGGCGTCCATCTGCATGATCGTCACGCCCGTTTCCGCATCGCCCGACAGGATCGCGCGCTGCACCGGCGCCGCGCCGCGCCAGCGCGGCAGGATCGAGCCATGGACGTTCAGGCACCCCTCGCGCGGCGCGTCCAGCACCGCTTGCGGCAGGATCAGGCCGTAAGCGGCGACCACCGCGACGTCGAGGTTCAGCGCTGCGAAGGCGGTCTGCTCGTCCGCGCCCTTCAGGCTATGCGGCGTGCGGACGGGCAGGCCGTGATCCTCGGCCCATGCGTGGACGGCGCTTCGTTGCAGCTTCTTGCCGCGCTGCGCGGGGCGCGGCGGCTGGGTATAGACACAGGCGATCTCGTGCCCCGCCGCGTGGAGCTGGGCGAGCGTCGGTACCGCAAAGGGCGGCGTTCCCATGAAGGCGATGCGCATGGCCGTGGGCTTTGGCGGAGGACCGCCTTTCTTTCAAGTGTCAGGACTGTGTACCCCTGCGGAGGCAGGGGGCCATCTCCGGCCGGTTCCATGTCGCGCCGTCAGGAGATGGGTTCCTGCCTTCGCAGGAACACAGGAATATTGTGTATGATATGCACACTCACTACCACCATCGCCATGGTCTCTACCGAAATCGAAGCCCTCGTCCAGCAACTCGCCCGCCTGCCGGGGCTTGGTCCGCGATCGGCGCGGCGCGCGGTGCTGCACTTGATGAAGAAACGCGAGAGCGCCTTCGCGCCGCTGCTCGCCGCGCTCCAGACGGTGTCGGAGCGGCTCGTGACGTGCGGCATCTGCGGCAATGTCGACACGCACGACCCTTGTGCGATCTGCGCCGACTCGCGCCGTGACGCGCGGTCGCTGTGCGTGGTCGAGGAGGTGTCCGACCTGTGGGCGCTCGACAAGTCGCGGCTGTTTCCCGGTAAATATCACGTCCTCGGCGGGCGGCTGTCGGCGCTGGAAGGGGTGCGGCCACAGGACCTGTCCATCGATGCGCTGGTCGCCCGCGTCGCGGCGGGGGGCATCGACGAAGTGGTGCTGGCGATGAACGCGACGCTGGAAGGACAGACGACCGCGCATTATCTCGCCGAGCGGCTCGAATCCTATCCTGTGCGACTGACCCAGCTCGCGCACGGCCTGCCGGTGGGAGGTGAGCTGGATTATCTCGACGAAGGGACGCTGGCGCAGGCCTTGCGCGCGCGGCGTCCAGTGGGTTGACGGGGACCGTTCGAGTTCATACCTCGCACTCATGGCCATCCTACCCATCATAGAGACGCCCGATCCGCGGCTGCGTGTCATTTCCAAGCCTGTCGAGACGTTCGACGCGGAATTGAAGACGCTAGTCGCCGACATGTTCGAGACGATGTACGATGCGCCCGGCATCGGGCTGGCGGCGATTCAGGTCGGGGTGGCGAAGCGCATCCTCGTCATCGACTTGCAGGAACCTGATCCCGAGGATGAGGAAGGCAAAAGGCTGATCCGCACCCCGCGCGTCTTCATCAACCCCGTCTTTTCCGATTTTTCGGAGGAGCATAGCGTCTATCAGGAAGGCTGTCTGTCGGTTCCCGAACAATATGCCGACGTGACGCGCCCCGCCGAAGTCACCGTCGACTGGCAGGACGAGGACGGCCGGCCGCACCGCGAGCGCATGACCGGCCTGATGGCGACCTGCATCCAGCATGAGCACGACCATCTGGAAGGCATTCTCTTCATCGACCATCTGTCGCGGCTGAAGCGCGACATGGTGCTGAAGAAGCTCGCGAAGATGCGCAAGGCGGCATAGGCTCGCCAAAACCGTCATTGCGAGCGGAGCGAAGCAATCTCCCGCTATCGGCCAGACACAGGACGATAGCGGGAGATTGCTTCGTCGCTACGCTCCTCGCAATGACGTGGAGGATCACTCCGCCTTCTTCGCAACCCCCACCATCGCGGGGCGCAGCAGGCGGTCCTTCATCATATAGCCCGCCTGCATTTCCTGCACGATCGTCCCCGGTTCCTTCTCGCTGGGGATTTCGACCATCGCCTGATGCTGATTCGGGTCGAGCGGCAGGCCGATCGCGGCGATGCGCGTGATGCCGTGGCGTTCGAACACGCTCATCAATTCGCGCTCGGTCGCTTCCAGCCCCGTCACGAAGGGCTTGAAGCTTTCGTCGGCGCGCTGTTCCTCGCCGATCGCGGCGAGCGCGCGGCCCAGATTGTCGGCGACCGACAGGATGTCGCGCGCGAACTTGGTTGCGGCATAGGCATGCGCGTCGGCGATCTCCTTGTCCTTGCGGCGGACGACATTCTGCGTCTCCGCCCGCGCATAGAGCAGGTCCTGCTGAAGCGCGGCGATCTGCTCGGCGAGCTTCGCCGTCTCGTCCGCGGCGGGCGCTTCGGCGGCGGGGATGTCTTCGGTGGCGCCGTCTTCGACCGGCGTGTCGTTTTCGATGTTCGTCATAAACCTATCGTATCAGTCTGGAGAGGGATTGGGCGGTGAAGTCCACCATGGGAACGATGCGCGCATAGTTCAAGCGCGTCGGGCCGATCACCCCGACGACGCCGACGACGCGGCCGTCGCTGCCGTGATAGGGCGCGGCGATAACCGACGATCCCGACAGCGAAAAGAGCTTGTTTTCCGACCCGATGAAAATCCGGGTCGCGCTGCCTTCGCGTGCGCTGTCGAGAAGCTGGGCGATGTCCTGCTTCGTCTCCAACTCGTCGAGCAACTGGCGCACGCGGTCGAGGTCGCCGACCGCGCTGTCATCGAGCAGGTTCGCCTGCCCGCGCACGATCAGCACGGGGCGGTCGGCGCCGTCGATCGACCAGATGGCCAGCCCGCGCGACACGAGGTCGGCGGCGGCGCGGTCGATCGCGATACGTTCGGCCTCCAGTTCGCGACGCACGCGCGCCTGTGCCTCGGCCAGCGTCAGGCCCGACAGCATGGCGGAGATATAATTGCCCGCCTCGACCAGCGCGGACGGGCTGACGCCCTGGGGCAGGTCGATGACGCGATTTTCGACCGTGCCGTCGCCCGCGACGAGCACGACCAGCGCCTGCGATCCCGCCATGGGAACAAAGGCGACCTGTTTCAGCACGCGCTCATGCTTGGGAACGAGGACGAGACCTGCGCAGGCCGACAGGCCGGAGAGCGCCATCGTCGCCTGCGTCAGCGCGCTTTCGATCGGACCCGATTCGCTGAGGCTCGCCTCGATCTGCGCGCGGTCCTCGGCCGAAGGCTCGGCGACCTGCATCATGCCGTCGACGAACAGGCGCAGGCCCTGTTCGGTCGGCAGGCGGCCCGCGCTGGTGTGCGGGCTGGCGAGCAGGCCCAGTTCCTCCAGATCCTGCATCACGTTGCGGATCGACGCGGGGGAGAGATTGAGCGCCGTCAGCTTCGACAGCGTGCGGGAACCCACGGGCTGGCCGGTTTCCAGATAGGCGTCGACCACCAGCCGGAACACGTCGCGGGCGCGCGTCGTCAATTCGGTGATGGGCGGGATCGTCATAAAGGGGATTTAGGAACTGCAAGGGGCGGGGGCAAGCCGTGAAGGGGCTGGCCTATCGCGCATCCGCCCGCTAAGCGCCCCGGCACATCATCGACAGGAGAATCCGACATGCGTCCTTCCGGCCGCGCGCCCGACCAGATGCGCCCGATCAGCATCGAAACCGCCTTCACCATCCACGCCGAGGGCAGCGTGCTCGTCAGCTTCGGCAACACCAAGGTGCTGGTGACCGCCAGCGTCGAGGAAAAAGTGCCGCCTTTCCTGCGCGGCAAGGGGCAGGGCTGGGTCACGGCCGAATATGGCATGCTGCCCCGCGCGACGCACACGCGCGGCAGCCGCGAGGCGGCGAAGGGCAAGCAGTCGGGCCGGACGCAGGAAATCCAGCGGCTTATCGGGCGCAGCTTGCGCGCCGTCGTCGACATGAAGAAGCTGGGCGAGCGCCAGATCGTCATCGACTGCGACGTGATCCAGGCCGACGGCGGCACGCGCACGGCGTCGATTTCCGGCGCATGGGTCGCGCTGCGCCTCGCGGTCGACAAGCTGATCGCAGCGAAAGCGATCGCCGAGGACCCGATCGAGGACAAGGTGGCGGCGATCTCGTGCGGCATTCACGATGGCAATGCGGTGCTCGACCTCGACTATGACGAGGATTCGACGGCGGGCGCGGACGGCAATTTCGTCCTGACCGGCAAGGGCCAGATCGTCGAGGTTCAGGCCAGCGCCGAGGGCGCGACCTATGACGAAGAAGGCCTGCTGCGCCTGCTGCGTCTCGCGCGCATCGGCTGCGCGGAGATTTTCGCGGCGCAGGCAAAGGCGGTGGGGCGATAGGTTCGGATTGATTCGGTTCACGCGAAGACGCGAAGGCGCGAAGATGTTGTGTTGGCCGCGAAGCAGCTTTCTCTATCTTCGTTGCGTCACGGCGCGGCGTTGCCATGATAAAGGGCCTGTCGGCCCGCGCTTTCTTCTTCGCGCCTTCGCGTCTTCGCGTGAACCCATTTGAACCTACGAGGATGGACGCCCCCATGCCGCACCGCAAACTCACCCCCGGAAAACTCGTCATCGCCAGCCACAACGCAGGCAAGGTGCGCGAGATTCGCGCGCTGCTGGAACCCTATGGGATCGAGCCGGTGTCGGCGGGCGACCTTGGCTTGCTCGAACCGGAGGAGACGGGCACGACCTTCCGCGACAATGCGTTGCTGAAGGCCCATGCCAGCGCGTCGGCGTCGGGGCTGCCCGCGCTGGCCGACGACAGCGGGCTGGAAGTCGCGGCGCTGGGCGGGCGCCCCGGCGTCTATACCGCCGACTGGGCCGAGCGGCAGTGGTTCGAGGGCGAGTCCGGAAAAGCGTGGGCGGGCCGCGACTGGTATCTGGCGATGGGCAAGGTCGAAGGGCTGCTCGCGCAGCAGGGACCGGATGTCGATCGCAGCGCCCGCTTCGTCTGCACGCTCGCGCTGGCGTGGCCCGATGGACATGCGGAAGTGTTCGAAGGGCGCGTCGAGGGCAGCTTGACATGGCCGCCGCGCGGGGACCGGGGTTTCGGCTATGATCCCGTCTTCGTTCCGGCGGGCAAGTCACTGACTTATGCCGAAATCGATCCCGACGAGAAACATGCGACCAGCCACCGCGCCGATGCGTTCGCGAAGCTGGTGGCGGGGTTGTTTTGAAACTGCCTCCCGGCCCGTTCGTGTCGAGCGAAGTCGAGACACCCATCGGTGTGGTGCAACGCCGATGGGTGTCTCGACTTCGACCGAAGGTCGAAGTTTATCCTGAGCGCCCGCCCTGCGGGCAGTCGAAGGGCTCGACACGAACGGGGCACACTGAACGCGCATGACCGAGCCGCTCGCCCTTTACGTCCATTGGCCGTTCTGCGTGTCGAAATGCCCCTATTGCGACTTCAACAGCCATGTGCGCGAGCAGGTCGATCAGACGGCGTGGCGCGCGGCGCTGCTGGCCGACTTGCGCCACGAGGCGGCGCTGTTGCCGGGACGGTCCGTGTCGTCGATCTTCTTCGGTGGCGGCACGCCCAGCCTGATGCCGCCCGAAACGGTCGCGGCGCTGATCGCGGAAGCCGATGCCGCGTGGGGGCTGACGGCGGATTGCGAGATCACTTTGGAGGCCAACCCCAATTCGGTCGAAGTCGCCAATTTCGCCGCGCTCGCCAGCGCCGGAGTCAATCGCGTGTCGATCGGCGTTCAGAGCTTCGAGAGGGAAGTCCTTGAATTTCTGGGCCGTGCCCACAGCGGCGACGAGGCCCGCCGCGCCATCGCGGCGGCGCAGGCGCATTTCGCGCGCGTCAGCTTCGACCTCATCTATGCGCGGCCCGGCCAGTCGGTCGCGGCGTGGGAGGCAGAGTTGAACGCGGCGCTCGGCTTTGGCACGGGGCATTTGTCGCTCTATCAACTGACGATCGAGCCGGGCACGCGCTTTGCCACGCTGGCGGCGAAGGGCGATCTCGTCATCCCCGACGGTGATGCCGCCGCCGACCTGTTCGACGCGACGCAGGCGATGACGCGCGCGGCGGGCCTGCCGCGCTATGAAGTGTCGAACCACGCCCGACCCGGCGAGGAAAGTCGCCATAACCTGACCTATTGGCGCTATGGCGACTATGCGGGCATCGGTCCCGGCGCGCACGGGCGGCGGCTGTGCCAAGCGACCGAGCGGCACCGCAAGCCCGAGAATTTCCTGTCCGCCGTGGAGCGGAACGGCCATGGGCTGAAAGTCGAGACCGACTTGCCCGCGCAGGAGCGCGCGACTGAGGCGATGCTGATGGGGCTGCGCCTGACGGAAGGCGTCGACCTCGCCCGCATCGAGGCGCGCAGCGGCCTGCCGCGCGCGGCCTTCCTCGATACGGGCGCGACGGAGCGGCTGGCGGGGCAGGGGCTGTTGGCGCTGGACGGCGACCGGCTGGCGGTGACGGACGCGGGGATATTGCTGCTCGACTCGATCCTTTCCGAAGTGGTGCGGACGGGTTAAGCTATCCCTCAAAGCCCGTTTGCCCTGAGCTTGTCGAAGGGCCGTTCTTTCTTTTCGAGGCTGGAAGAAAGAACAGGGCTTCGACAAGCGCAGCCCGAACGGAATTTAGGTTGGCCGACCCCATCATCCGCTCATGGCACGACCATCTGGCGCACGAGAAACGCCGGTCGGAGCATACGCGCCGCGCCTATATCGCGACGGCGGAGCGGTTCTGCACCTTTCTGTCCCGCCATCGCGGCGGCGCGGTCGATGCGGCGATGCTGCGGTCGCTGGAGGCGGCGGACCTGCGCGCCTATCTGGCGGCGCGGCGCGGCGAGGGGCTGGGCAATGCCTCGGCCGCGCGCGAATTGTCGGCGCTGCGCACGTTCCTGCGCTTCGTCGGCGGATCGGAGACCAGCGTCCCCGCGCTGCGCGGGCCGCGCGTCAAGAAGGGATTGCCGCGTCCTGTCGCGCCGCACGAGGCGCTGGGGCTGGCGCAGGAGGTCGAGGACAACGCCCGGCAGTCCTGGACCGGCGCGCGCGATTTCGCGTTGCTGCTGCTGCTTTATGGCGCGGGGCTGCGGATCGGCGAGGCGCTGGGGCTGACGGGCGCGGCGCTGCCGCTGGGCGAGACGCTGCGCGTCACCGGCAAGCGGGGCAAGACGCGCGTCGTGCCGATCCTGCCCGCCGTCGCGACTGCTGTCGAACGCTATGTCGCGGCCTGTCCATGGCCGATCGCGCGCGAGACGCCGCTGTTCCTCGGCGCGCGCGGCGGGCCGCTTCAGCCCGGCGTGGTGCGCGCGAACGTCCGCGCCGCGCGCCGCGCGATGGGATTGCCCGAGCGGACGACGCCGCACGCGCTGCGTCACAGCTTCGCGACGCATTTGCTGGCGGGCGGGGCGGATTTGCGCAGCCTTCAGGAGCTTCTGGGCCATGCGAGCCTTGCCTCGACGCAAGTCTATACGGGTGTCGATGCGGCCTATCTGCTGGATGTGTATCGCAGCGCGCACCCGCGCGCCTGAAGCATGGGATCATCAATCTCCACCGTATCCCCGAGCGAAGTCGAGGCTGCTTGCCTGTCGGTTCTCGCTCCGCTCGAACGTCCCCCTCGTCTTCGCTCGGGGATACGGATGATCCAGATTTAACCCTTGGTCTTCGGTTTCCACGTCACGACGCGATAGACGTAGAGCAGGACGATGGTCCCGATGGCGATCAGCGCGACGGGTCCGATGAAGCGTTCGACTTCGTGGAACTGCTTGCCGAACCAGCTTCCCGCCCCCGCGAGCGCGGCGATCCAGATCGTCGATCCGGCGGCGGTCCAGATCAGGAACTTGATCTGGTTCATGCCGACCATCCCGGCGGGCAGCGAGATCATCGTCCGCGCGATCGGCAGGAAGCGGCAGGCGAAGACGATGCCCGACCCATATTTCAGGAACCAGTCGTGCATCGTCTCGACCTCGTCCCAGTCCAGCGTCAGCCAGCGGCCGAAGCGATCGACCAAGGGTTTCAGCCGTTCATAGCCGAACCAGCGCCCGATCCAGTACCAGACCCAGTTGCCCAGTGTCGTCCCCGCGACCGCGAAAGCCAC
>PHEM01000112.1 GCA_002842935.1 Alphaproteobacteria bacterium HGW-Alphaproteobacteria-13
TAGGGACCCGCCAGCCCCGCCACACCGCGAATCGCCGAAGCATCGCTGCCTGCGCCGCGCATCCATTGCGGATCGAGCGCCAGCATGACGGCGTTATACGCGCCCGCCGAATGGCCGATCAGCGCGATGCGGCCGGGATCGCCGCCAAAGCTTGCGGCATGGCGCTGCACCCACGCGACCGCCGCCGCGCTGTCCTCCAGAAAATCGGGCCAATGCGCCTTGGGCGCCAGTCGATAGTCGGGAATAGCGACGATAAAGCCCTGCCCCGCAAGCGCGCGGCCGGCGAAGCCGAAATTCCCGCGCGCGCCGCTGTGCCAGCCGCCGCCGTGGAAAAAGACCAGCACGGGCAGCCGGTCGCCTTCGCGCGCGTCGGCGGGCGCCCAGATGTCGAGTTGCCGGCGCGGGCCGTCGCCATAGGGCTGCCCCGTCAGCAGGCGCCGCGCGCCGCCGCCCGGTCCCAGCAGCCGGTCCGCGAGATCGAGCGACTTTGCGCCGCCCTTGACGACCGCCTTCGCGCCGCCGCCGAACAGCAGGAGCAGCAGGATCGCGACGAGCAGGATCTTGATCAACGGACGTCCTTCACGGCCCGCCCCTACAGGCCGCCGCGCGCGCGGACAAGCGGCGGCGCGCGGCACCTTTCCCGCTTTCGTGCGTAGCAAGGGCCATGACTCGCCCTTTCACGCGCCCGGCCCTTGTCTGCAACAGCCAGAGCGGCAGCCACGATCCGGCCATCCTTTCCGCGATCGAAGACATCTGCCGCGCGCAAGGCGCGCCGCTGATCGCCACGTTCATGCTGCCGGACGACAGCCTGCCGAGCGCGGCGGAACTGCGGCGGCGGGACATCGACCTGCTGATCGTGTGGACCGGCGACGGGACGATCAACGCGGCGGCGCAAGGCGCGGAAGGATGGGCCGGGACCGTGCTGCCGCTGCCCGGCGGGACGCTGAACCTGCTGTCGAAGGCGCTGCACGGCGACCGGCCGGTCCCCGACATCCTGACCGACGCGCTGGCGGGCAAGGGCCATCGCCGCCCCATCCCGATCATCCGCGCGCCGGACGGCACGGCCTTCGTCACCATCGTCGCCGGACCCGCGACGGAATGGGCCGAAATCCGCGAGACGATGCGGCAGGACGGGCTGATCGAGGCGGGCCGCGCCGCGCCCGACGCGCTGGAGGCGATGCTCAATGCACCGGGCGTGCGCGTGGCGGGACAGGACAAGACCTGGCCCGCGATCGTCCTGACCCCGACCGAGGCGGGGCTGCGCGCCGACGGCATATGGGCCGAAGGCGCCGCCGACATGCTGCGCCACGGCCTCGCGTGGCTAAACGGCGATTTCCGCGACGGGCCGAGCGAGGAAATCGCGCGCGGCGAGACGATCATCCTCGAAAGCGACGCCCCGATCCGCCTCGACTATGACGGCGAACTGGCTGAAACGCCTTCGCCGGCGCGCTTCGCGATCGGGATGAGTGCGGTCGATTTCATGGCGACGGTGGATCAAATATAAGGCGATTATATCGCTTGCAAATATTCCTCCCCGGAACGGGGAGGTGGCAGCCCGCAGGGCTGACGGAGGGGCCGAAACCTCTCGACCTGACGCACCGTTTCGACCCCTCCACCGCCTTCGGCGGTCCCCCTCCCCGTTCCGGGGAGGAACTTTGCTGCTTGTTTTTGTAAAGGTATATTCCCCAAATATATAGCCCCTCCCCTTCGGGGGAGGGAGTTGCGGTTCCAATCAGGCCGCGACCGCCGCCTTCGGTCCCGCCTCGCGGACGCCTGCGTCGACATGGTCCGCGAACTCGGCGAAATTGTCGATGAACTGCCGCACCAGCGTCTGGGCCGTCTGGTCATAGGCTGCCTTGTCGGCCCACGCCGCGCGCGGGTCGAGCAGCGCGCTGTCGACGCCCGGCACCGCGACCGGCACTTCGAAACCGAAATTCGGGTCCTTGCGGAATTCCGCATCGTTCAGGCTGCCGTCGAGCGCGGCATTGAGCAGCGCGCGCGTCGCCTTGATCGGCATGCGCTTGATGCCGTCCATCGTCGCCTTGCCGCCGGTCCAGCCGGTGTTGACGAGCCAGCACTGGACGCCGCCCTTGGCGATCCGTTCCTTGAGGAGGTTGCCATAGACCGACGGATGGCGCGGCATGAAGGGCGCGCCGAAGCAGGTCGAGAAGGTCGCCTCCGGCTCCGTCACGCCGATCTCCGTCCCCGCGACGCGCGCGGTATAGCCCGACAGGAAGTGATACATCGCCTGATCCGGCGTCATCTTCGCGATCGGCGGCAGCACCCCGTAAGCGTCCGCCGTCAGCATGATGATGTTGCGCGGGACTGGACCCATATTCTTTTCCGACGCGTTCGGAATGAAGTCGATGGGATAGGAACCGCGGCTGTTCTCCGCGAGGCTCGCGTCATCGAAATCCAGCTCGCGCGTCGCGGGATTGATCACGACATTTTCCAGCACCGTGCCGAACCGCTTGGTCGTCGCGAAAATCTCCGGCTCCGCCTCTGCCGACAGGCGGATCATCTTCGCATAGCAGCCGCCCTCGAAATTGAAGACCGCCGTGTCCGACCAGCCATGTTCGTCGTCGCCGATCAAAGTGCGAGAGGCGTCGGCCGACAGCGTCGTCTTGCCGGTGCCCGACAGGCCGAAGAAGACCGCCGTGTCGCCGTCCGGGCCGATGTTCGCCGAACAGTGCATCGGCATCACGCCCTGCATGGGAAGCAGATAGTTGAGGATACCGAACACCGACTTCTTCATTTCACCGGCATAGGCGGTGCCGCCGATTAGCACGAGCTTCTCCGTGAAATTGACGGCGACCACCGTTTCGGTGCGCGTGCCGTGCTTCGCCGGGTCGGCGCGGAAGCTGGGCAAGTCGATGATCGTATATTCGGCGGCGAAATTCGCCAGCTCGTCCGCCGTCGGGCGGCACAGCAGCGTGCGGATGAACTGGCTGTGCCACGCCAGTTCGGTCACGACCTGCACGCCGACGCGATATTCGGGCTGCGACCCGCCGAACAGCTGCTGGCGGTAAAGGCGGTCGCGGCCGGCCATGTGCGCGAGGAAATCGGCCTTCAGCGCGGCGAAATTCTCCGGCGTCATCGCGACGTTGGTCTTGCCCCACCAGATGGTGCCGTCGGTTTCGGCGTCGCGGACGATGAACTTGTCCTTGGCGCTGCGGCCCGTGTGCTTGCCCGTGGCGACGACGATCGGGCCGTCCTTGGCCAGCAGGCCTTCGCCGTGGCGGACCGCTTCTTCGACAAGCTGCGCCGCATTCCAGTTTTCGGCCACGTCCGCCTTGGTTCCGATGGCCGTGTCGCCGATCACCACTTGTGTCATCTCAATGCCTTTCCCATGCCGGTCGGCCGACCTTATGCATACCTATGCAATGCCCGCCGAGCGAAAGGGCAGGCCCGCATCTGCAATGGGTGCCGACGGCGACGTCGATTCCGTAGATCGCAGCCGCGTTAGCGGCGATGTCCCCCAAGGTCAAAAGATTAACGCGCGCCTGTGCGATCTTTGCGCCGCATCGCGGTTGTCGCCGCGCGGCGGATCGGCTAATCGCATCGCGGGTCCGCCCAATGGAAAGAGCATGACGGCAACCATCGCGCTGGTCGACGACGACCGCAATATCCTGCAATCCCTGTCGATCGCGCTTCAGGCCGAGGGGTTCGTCACGCGCGTCTATTCGGACGGCGAGGCGGCGCTGAAGCCGCTGATCGACAATCCGCCCGACCTCGCCGTGTTCGACGTCAAGATGCCGCGCATGGACGGGCTGGAACTGCTGCGCCGCCTGCGCGAGAAAAGCCAGCTTCCCGTCATCTTCCTGACCAGCAAGGATGACGAGATCGACGAGGCGCTGGGCCTGGCGATGGGCGCCGACGACTATATCGCCAAACCCTTTTCGCAGCGGCTGGTGATCGCGCGCATCCGCGCCATCCTGCGCCGCGTCGAACTGAACCGCGCCGCGCCGGACGCGGACGCGGAACCTGTCGCCGAACCGATCAGCCGGGGGCGGCTGACCATGGACCCCGCGCGCCACAAGGTGAGCTGGGATGGCAAGGACGTCACGCTGACCGTCACCGAATTCCTGATCCTGGAAACGCTGGCGTCGCGGCCCGGCATCGTGCGCAGCCGCAACCAGTTGATGGACGCCGCCTATCAGGACGATGTCTATATCGACGACCGCACCATCGACAGCCACATCAAGCGCCTGCGCCGCAAGTTCCGCGAGGCCGATCCCGAATTCGACGCGATCGCGACGCTTTACGGCGCGGGCTACCGCTTTTCCGATGATGGTTGACGCCGCCGCCGATCAGGAAGAAGCGCCGCTGGTCTGGTCGGCGCGCTGGTCGCTGACCACGCGCATCCTGATCGTCAACCTCCTCGCCGTGCTGCTGCTGGGCGGCGGCTTCTTCTATCTCGACACCTATCGCAGCCGGCTGGTCGACACGCGTATCGCGGTGATGGAGGACCAGATGGCGATGCTCGACAGCGCGCTGGAGGCGGCGCGGCCCGACCAGCGCCAGCGGCTGATCGACGAGTTCACGCGCGCGACCGAATCGCGGCTGCGCTTCTATGCCCCCGACGGGCCACGCCTGTCGGACAGCTTCGAACAGGGACCGCCGACCTACACGCTGCTCGACCCCGATCTGCAACCGTGGAAGCGCGACGTCGCGCGCGCGATGGACCGGGGCATCGACTGGATCGTCGGCGCGCCCGCCTATCCGGACTTCGAAGAGCCGGAGACCGACCGCGCCGACGCCTGGCCCGAAGTCGTCGAAACCCGGCGCACCGGACAGGCCGCCACGCGCTTCCGCTACGCGCCTGAGCGCACGCCGCTACTCAGCACGGCGCGGCAGGTCGACCTCGAAACGCCGCAGGTCATGCTGATGACCGTCAACGCGCGCGACATCACGCGCACGGTGCGCGCCGAGCGTTTCCGGCTGGCGATCGTCGTCGCGGTCGTGGTGATCGCGTCGGTGCTGTTGTCGCTGTTCCTCGCGCGCACCATCGTCCGCCCGCTGCGCCGCCTGGCCCGCGCCGCCGTGCGCGTCCGGCTGGGCCGCGCGCGCGAAGTCGTCGTCCCGCGCCTGCCGAGCCGCCGCGACGAGATCGGCACGCTGGCGCGCGCGCTGTCCGATATGACGCAAGCCCTTCGCGAACGCATCGACGCGGGCGAGCATTTCGCCGCCGACGTGACGCACGAACTGAAGAATCCCATCGCCTCCGTACGGTCCGCGATCGAAGGGCTGGGCCGCGTCATGAGCGACGAACAGCGCGCGCAGTTGCTCGCCATCGCCGACGAGGATGTGCGGCGGCTCGACCGGCTGGTCACCGACATCAGCGACGCGAGCCGCATCGACGCCCAATTGTCGCGCACCCTGTTCGAGCCGATCGACCTGGGGCTGATGATCGAATCGATGCTCGCGGGACGCGCCGCGCGGGCCAGATCGGGAGAAGAACGGGGCGCGGACAGCCCGCGCATCGCCTTTGCCCGCCCGCGCAAGGGGACGACGATGGTGATGGGCGACGGCTACCGGCTGGAGCGCGCGATCGACAATGTCATCGACAATGCGATCAGCTTCTCGCCCGCGGGCGGTCTCGTCTGCATCGCCGCGACGCGGCTGGGCGACGAAGTGCATTTGCGCGTCGACGACGACGGTCCCGGCATCGACCCCGCGCAGCGCGAGGCGATCTTCCGCCGTTTCCACAGCGAACGGTCGCAGGGCGAGGCCTTTGGCCGCCACAGCGGACTGGGCCTCGCCATCGCGCGCACGATCGTCGAGGGCCACGGCGGCACCATCGCCGCGCGCGACCGCGAGGACGGGCAGCGCGGCGCGAGCCTGCTGATCACGCTCCCCGCGCGCGAGGGGCATGAAGCGTCGGCCTGAGACGCGAAACAAATCGATCACATCCCCCCGCCCCGGTTTGCCGCCTTGCGGCCCCGCGCCGTCGCCGGTAGGCTGGCCTGATGCCTGCGCGTCCGACCGAATCCGAAATCCACAACATCCACGCTAGCTGCGTCGCGGCGGCGGAAGGCGGCGTGCTGATTCTGGGCGCGTCGGGGCAAGGCAAGTCCGACCTTGCGCTGCGGCTGATCGACCGGGGCGCGCGGCTGGTCGCCGACGACCGCTGCGACGTCTGGCACGCGGACGGCGCGCTGTGGTGCCGCCCGCCCGAAGCGCTGGCGGGCAGGATCGAAGTGCGCGGCATCGGCATCGTCGAGCGGCCGTGGACCGCGCCCGCGCCGCTCACGCTCGCGGTGCGGCTGGCCGAGCGCTATGACCGCATGCCCGCCGCGAACGAAGTGGAGATGGTCGCGGGCCACGCGCTGCCCGCGCTGCGCCTGTCCGCCTTTGAGGCGTCGGCGCCGATCAAGGTGATGATCGCGCTCGAACGGCTGGCGGCGGCGGCATGACGGACGGAACGGACCCGCGCCTGCTGCTCGTCACCGGCCTGTCGGGCGCGGGCAAGTCGACCGTGCTCAAGGTGCTGGAGGACCTGGGCTGGGAAGTCGTCGACAATCTGCCGCTGGCGCTGCTCGACGCGCTGATCGAGGCGCCCGCGCGGCGGCGCGAGGCGAACCGGCCGATCGCGGTCGGCATCGACAGCCGCAGCCGCGGTTTCCGCCCCGCCCTGCTCGTCCGTCGCATCAAGGAAATGCGCGAAAGCCAGGACCGCGACATCCAGACCCTGTTCCTCGACTGCGCGGGCGCCGAGCTGGAACGCCGCTTTTCGGAGACGCGCCGCCGTCACCCGATGGCCGAGGATCGCCCCGCCGCCGACGGCATCGCGCGCGAGCGCGAGATGATGGACCCGCTGCGCCGCTGGGCCGAGCATGTCATCGACACCACCAATTATTCCAGCAACGACTTGCAGCAGGAAGTGCGGCAGCGCTTCGGCGGCAGCGAGGGGCGCGAGCCGGTGCTGAACATCCTGAGCTTCGGCTTCGCGCGCGGGCTGCCGCGCAATGCCGATCTGGTGTTCGACATGCGCTACCTGCGCAATCCGCACTGGGACGCGGCGCTGCGCCCCGGCACGGGGCTGGACGCCGACGTCGCCGCCTATGGCGCGTCCGACCCCGCCTATGAGGCGACGGTCGCGCAGATCGAATCGCTGCTGCTGGCGCTGCTGCCGCGCTACCGTGCCGAGGGGAAAAGCTATGTCACCGTCGCTTTCGGCTGCACGGGCGGGCGCCACCGATCGGTCCATGTCGCCGACCGCGTCGCGCGGACGCTGCGCGCGGCGGGGCACGAGCCGACCGTCACGCACCGCAACCTTGACTCCGCCCCGCAAGATGGGCTTGAGGGCAAGCCGCCGGCCGCACCTTCCGCATCCGGCGGACAAGCATAAGGGTCGTCGATTCCATGCCCACCGATAAAGCGCCGCCGCTGCTTGGACTGGTCCTCGTCACCCATGGCCGGCTGGCCGAGGAAATGGTCACGGCGATGGAGCATGTCGTCGGCCCGCAGCGCGCGATCGCGACCGTCTGCATCGGTCCCAACGACAATATGGAGATGCGCCGCAAGGAAATCGCCGAGGCGATCCGCACGGTGGACGAAGGGCGCGGCGTCGTCATGCTGACCGACCTGTTCGGCGGCACGCCGTCGAACCTCGCCATCAGCCTGCTGGAAAGCGGACGGACCGAAGTGATCGCGGGCGTCAACCTGCCGATGCTGATCCGGCTGGAAAGCGCGCGCAAGACGATGGACTTGCGCGCCGCGGCCAGCGCAGCGAAGGAAGCCGGCCAGAAATATATTTCGGTCGCATCGGAAATGCTGGGAGTGGGACCGTGAGCGAAGTCAGCGAGACCGTGGAGATCACCAACCAGCGCGGCCTGCACGCGCGCGCCAGCGCCAAGTTCGTGACCTTCGTCAGCCGCCTGCCCGAAAGCGTGACCGTCGAGGTCGAAAAGGGCGGATCGCGTGTCAGCGGCACATCGATCATGGGCCTGATGATGCTGGGCGCCGCAAAGGGGGACAGCATCACCATCCACACCAGCGGCAACGGCGCCGACGCCGCCCTGCTGAAGCTGGTGGGGCTGGTCAAGGACAGCTTCGGCGAGGATTGAAGTCTCGCGCTTCGCTTCAATTCCGTTCGACACGAACGGATACATGAGTTTGCAAGCCCCAAGGGACGCCGATCGTTGACCACTCGCCGCAGCCGCATCGAAAGCCTGTCCAATCCGCTGGTCAAGCGGATGCGCCTGCTGCGCGAAAAGCGCCACCGCCGCGCCGAGGGGCTGTTCCTGGCCGAAGGGCTGCGCATCGCGACCGAGGCGCGCGAAGCGGGCGTATTGCCGCGCTGGCTGTTCCTTGGCGCGGAGGGCGCGGGCCATCCGCTGGCGAAGGCGCTGATCGACGCGACGCTGGCCAGCGGCGGCGAAGTGATCGACACCACGCTCGCGATCCTGTCGAAACTGTCAGGCAAGGACAATCCGCAGACGATCGTCGGCATCTATGCCGAGCCAAGGACGGCGCTGGCCGACATCAACCGCGACGCCGCGCCGATCTGGCTGGTCGCGGAGCGGCTGCGCGACCCCGGCAACCTCGGCACCATGCTGCGCACCGGCGACGCGGTCGGCGCGGGCGGACTGATCCTGCTGGACGAATCGACCGATCCCTATGGCGTCGAGGCGGTGCGTGCGAGCATGGGAGCGATCTTCACGCAAAGGCTGGTGCAGGCACGCTGGGACGAATTCCTGCCGTGGCTGCGCGCGGGGCGCGGCGAACTGGTCGCGACATGGCTGGGCGACGACAGCAAGGATTATCAGGCCGTGCGCTATGCCGCGCCGACCTTCATCCTGGTCGGCAATGAATCGCAAGGCCTGCCCGCCGACTATGCCGCCGCCGCCGACGTGCGCGTCAGGATGCCGATGATGGGCAAGGCCGACAGCCTGAACGCCGCCGTCGCCGCCGCCGTCATGGCCTATGAAGTGCTGAACCAGCGGCGCAGATGAACGGCGGCGATG
>PHEM01000113.1 GCA_002842935.1 Alphaproteobacteria bacterium HGW-Alphaproteobacteria-13
CCGCCTGCGCGAAGCGCTCGAGGCGCGCAAGCAGGCGCTGAAGGATGCGGCCGCCCGTGCCCACCAAGACGCCGATGGCCTCTGTTCGGACTGCCCGGAAGAGGCGGCTCCAAACCATCCCCATTCCGCCAGCGAAGAGCGCAAGGTCGACTGCATCCACTGCGTTGAGCAGGCCATCTACGCCTGACCGGAACGCCGGCGCGGTCCGGGCCACCTCCCACCGGACCGCGCCGGCCCGACACGGTCTCTGCAATTGCGAATGAGACGAGCCGAGTTCTTATCGCAGTTGCGGCATGGGCCTTTAAGGGCGCCTACCTAACTCGCTCCATTATAGAGCCAATTCGGCAAATTTAACTCGCCGAAATATTGACAGAATGTCTTTATTGAACAATCGTTTGCGTTCTTGGCTTCGGGGGCGGCTTTGATGCGTATGCAGCGACTTCTGATCGATGGAAGTACGCTCGACCTGATCGTCTCCGACGGCAATGATTTTCTCAATGTTCTGAATGCCGCCGGGCTGCTGCAGTCTGCCAATCTGATGATGGCGGTACTTCAGCAACTCGAGATAGACCGCTCGAGATTGTTCGCAGACGACCAGCCTGCCGCACCAACCAACTAGCCCTGGCCCATGTTCCGCGCAGGAACGCCGAAGGGGATGAGCCGCCCGTCCGCGCCGGCCTCGCGCGTCCCCTGTCCGTAGCGGCGGCCATCGATCACCAAGGTCGGCGCAAGGCGGGCGACCGCGGCAACCTCGCCTTCGTGCGATCCCATCCCGGCGATCGCGGCAAGCACCGCCTCGCGGGCCGAGTAGATGTCTTCGCGCATCAGCAGGCGCGCCATCGAGGCCGAGCGCTCGGCAATGGCGGCCGCGATCTTCTGGTGCATCCGGAACGACTGCTTGGCATCCTCGGCGCGCTGCGACCAGGCGATCCGGCGGTGAAGCGCGTTGGGCAGCGCCATCCGTGCCATCTCGGCGATCTGCGGGATGCGCGACATGCGCATGACCTCGATGTGGAAGCGCAGGTTCTCGTGGATGACGCGCTCGAGGTCTTCGGGGCTGTCAGGCGCCGCCTCGCAGGCCTCGGCTGCGAGCGCCCCCAACAGCGAAATCTCGGCCGCACTGGCGCGTGTCGCTGCCCGCGAAGCGGCGTGTCCCTCAAGGTTGGCGCGCATTTCGAAGAGATCCTCGACCTCTTCCGCCCCCCAGGTGCGCACCACAAACTCGCTGCGCGATTGGCGCGTGAGGTAGCCTTCGAAGGCCAGTGCATTGAGGACTTCGGCAACGGCGGCAGGGCGGCATTCGTAAAGCTCGCCAAGCTCGCCCTTGGGGATGATCTGGCCCGGCAGATAGCGCGCCGACAGCACCCCGAACCTGAGTTCGAGGAACATGCGTTCGGCAAGTGAATGCGCCTTGGCCAAGTGACGAGCCCCCATGGGCGAGTTCTGGCCCGCCGCGTAATTTGCCCTTCCATAGCACAGGACCGATTTGATTTCCGAATCCTGCCGCTTCCGATTATCCCGTTTTTGGCAAGAGGGAGTAGTTCGCAGCCTTGGGAACCCAGACGAAATTGGAAGGCGTACGAACAATTGCGTGTCCGGCGCAGAACCTCTTTGCTGTGCTTCGCGAGCCCCACAAGCGTCGCCGTTTCGATAGTCCATCGGATATCCCGGGGCTCAGCACCCTGACGCCTGACAGCGCCGAGCATTTTGCCCAGGAACTCGTCGATCTCGCCCTCCTCACCCGCGATCACGGCCGCTACTCGATCAATGACTGGTCCATCGAGCGGATCGTCGAGCACCTTGTCCTTGCCGGCGCAATCCAGGCGATGGCCGCCGCGCAGGTCGCGGGCGTGGCGGCGAGCGCAGACTTCACCCATCTCGAACGGCTGAACGGCGTGCTGCGCGGCATGGACGACCGCGATCCCGCCAACCTGCTCGCTGGCGCCTATATCGACTACCAGTGGCACCTTGAGCTGGTGCGCATCAGCGGCAATCGGGCAGCACTGGCCGCCTATTCCAGGGCGATCCCGCCGGCGGTGTGGATTGCGGGAGCGAACTTCTTCCAGCTTGAGGAAGCACGCAGCTCATTGACCGAGCACGCAGCTCATTGACCGAGCACGAGCGCCTCGTTGCTTACATGAAGGCCGGCGACACGCTTCGGGCACGCGATGCGGTGGCGTTCCATTTCGAGGAGGCCGCATCCCAGATCCGGCGGGCCGGCGAAGCACGCGTCGAGAGTTATCCCGTACCTGCGCCATGATTGAAAATCCTGTCAATCCTGCGCCCGCGTCTGCGGACATTCCAAAACGGCAGGACGCGAAATGAATAGGCGCGGAAGCCGACGGAACGCGGCCATTCAGTAGTTTGAGATGACAGGCGGCACGCCCGCCGCCTTTGCGCGCGCATCGGCCCGCTTGAGTGCGGATCGTTTGCCCGCAGCGCGCCGCCCGCCGCCATTACGGCAGGACTCACCCGCCAGCACCGCGTCATCGGGTGCCAGCATAGCCTTGCGCGCGTTCACGCCTGCAAGGTAGCCGGTGAGTTCAAGCGTCTTCATGACTTACCAGATAGTCCCAAGTGCGCCGGATTGCCAGATTCTTCGAGGATACGGCGATGGAGGTAAGCAAGGTCCAAACCCTCGGCGAGAGCATAGAGTGCGCGCGCCTGCTCCAGCATGGACATGTCACCGCCGGCAACTTCGTGCTGGCCAAGCCGATCTGCGATCATGTCTTCGATAGCAGGCAAGACAATTGCCGCACCCTCACGAACCGTGAGTTTAAGGCACCGCGCCTTGTCCGCGCGTCCGTCAAAATAGGCGCCCGAAACCTGCTCGACCGCGAATTGCGGATGAGCCGGGTGATACCATCCCCCCCGCCCATGCAAGGCTTTTTCATCATCTTCAAAGCCCGCCGCAGCCATGGCCTGGTCGAACGCAGTATCATTGCCGGCGACCACGTCGAAGTCCGCCGACATGAATGCGCCGTCTGTGTGAATCGCGGCCGCCGCCCCGCCGACCAAAATGGCCACGCCGCCGGTTGCCTTCTCATAGGCAGAAAAAGCATCGGCGAGCGGGGCAAGTGCAGCGAGATATTCGGACGGCAAAGACATTTCAGGACGCTGTTTACGCCTAAAAAGCTCATTGTCATAGCTGTGGAACGAACGGCCGATTTCACGAGACTTGGTCTGGGCGCCGAATGTTCAGATCTAAGGCATCTCACGCCGCAAGCGTCATAGAGAACTGCCATGCCATCGGGACTATTCTACCCAAATTGCAGGCACTCCAGCGCGCACGCGCTGCAAGGTGAGGGGGTGTGGGGTGTGGTGCGGGGGCTCCAATTGTTCCTGGCACATGATTGAAAAACCAGTCCGTTCGGGGTAATCATGGTCAGGGCGAGGAGACCCTCGATGGACCATGATCGCTACGGACTGGATGGAACCCCAATCTATTCTCATGGGGTAGACGTGGACCCCGTAACGGGCGAGCCGCTCGGCGGACAAGGGACAAGCGGTCGATTTGCCTTTGAGCCGAACACGATCGTGTTTGCGCTTCTCGCAGTGAGCTTCGTGGTCTTCTTCATGATCGAAGCCCGCGTCTTCGGATAATTGTCAGGTCCGACGTTTGGCAACGTGGAGGTGGTCCCTCGCGGAATCGTCCGGGAACCGCTCGAACTGGACAGCATAAGCGCTTCCGAGACGGCTCTGGACCTTGGCCGCCCATTGCTCGCCCTGCTCATTCGAGATGTTGTTCCCGCGAAAATCGAGCGCGCGATCGTCGTAGTGGGCCGACCCGGTCTTGTGCTGGGTGCTGTCATTGCCCGAGGTCACCACTGGGGTGGGCAGGCCAAGGGAGCGCGCTTCTTCAGCGACTACCCCCATCGCCGGCACCAGCGCGCCGTCCATGTGACCGAGACGCGCGCCGGGTTTGACCTTGATGCCAAGATCCTTGGCGAGGGTTGCCCCGTCGACCGGTCCATCAGGAACTGCCATGAGTGTTCCCCCTTCGAGCGGTGACGGCACAAGCGCAGTGGCAACCGTCCCTGACGGCAGGTGCGGCGTGCCCGGCATGCTGAGGTCGCCGTTAGAGCCCAGTGCCCCTGTCCCGGCAATCCCAGCGACATCGCTGAGTTCGTTGATCCGGTGTGCCCGAAGATCGCCCATCAGGTCGTCCATGATATAGGCGATGGCCTGGTCGCGGCGCGAGACGTCGCGGTATTCGAGCCGCGGGTTGGACAGGTCCGGCAAGTGCCATTCAGGATGCTCGCGTTGCAGCGTCTCGTAGCGATCCTGGATGAGGTTCGACATGTCGCTCGAGATCTGGAAGCCATGGTTCTCTGCGTAGCTTGCTTCAGACATCATCCGGCTGCCGATCTCGCGGTAGCGTGCGGCGGCAGCCCGTCGTTCTTCGGCTTCCGAGGTGCGCCAGTCGGTTCCATCGGTGCTGGTCCGCGAGCGAGAATGGTCGGCGTAGTCCGAGCTCTGGTTGTAGGTGCCCGACGACTGAAGATCGCCGCTCGAGCCGCTGACAACCACGCGGTTGCTGGTCTCGTCCGACTTGTCGGTCCCACGGGTGGTCTGGTTCGTTGCCGACCGCTCCGATCCAGCACGAGCGTCGTCTCCCCACTCCTTGCGTCCGTAAAGGGAGCCTTGGAGAGTGGCCGATGCTCCACTTCCTGCGATATCCTTCCCAGGTGTTCCGATTGTGCCGGATCCTGTCAGGCTGGCGGAAGATCCGAATGTGCGGCTTGCAAAGTCGCCGGAGCTTCTGCTGTTCCCCTCCCGCAAAATTAGGTCGTTATTGGTGATCTCGCGGGTCGAACTGCCCGAGGCACCTTCGACCACCACGTTGCCCCCGACATTGTGCGTGTCCGAGGCGCGCGAGCCGCTCTCGCGGCGCGAGCCCGATACGTCGCTGGTCGCGGTGACCGCGCTGCCGAACCGACCCTTCGAACTGGTCCAGCTGGTCGAGGTACCATTCTCGATCTTGTCGGCCTCGTTCATGTACCACTGGCCCTGCGAGCGCAGGTCCGTGGCGTAGCCCCGCGTCATGGTCGGTTTGAACGGCAGCTGCGATATCGCGGCATTGGTGTCGATCACCGTGTGGCCCGAGCCATATTCGTTGAACATTCGCCCATCGGCTTCGCGGAAGCCCGAATGCGCGCTGCCGGCGAGCAGGTTCGGCGCCGTGTTCCACTGCGACATCTGGCGGTTGTCGGCATTGAGGTTGCCGTAGCTGACGTCGCCATAGGCATAGTTGCCGGTTGTCCGTTCGAGCGCGGCGGCATCCGAGCCCGCCTGGACCGGCGCGAGCATCGAGCCCAAATTGTTCGCGACCGACATGGTGCCGCGCATCACCATCAGCGCCAGCACTGGCACCGACATCATCAGGAAGCCCGCCATGGTGGCGATGTCCTGATTGACCGCATCGATCCCCGCCCAATTGGCGAGGTTCACGCTGCCGGCGGCAAGCGCGTTGGTCTGGCTCGCAAGCCGGTCCATGATGAATGAGTGGATGAGGACGTAGATCGGCCCCCAGGCCGAAAGGTAGAAGAAGCCCGAGAAATAACCCTTGAGCGTCGCAATTCCCGTGCGCGGGAAGAGCAGCAGCGGAAAGACGATCGGGAACAGCGCGTAGAACACCACGGTCAGCACCACGCCGAGCACCGGTATCCAGATCAGCCCCTGCTCGGCCGCGGTTGTCATCGCATTGCGGGTCTGGGTGTCCGCGCGCTGGAGCGCGAAGGAATCCGCGTCGGCATTGCCAAAATCGAGCTGCGCTGCCTCGAAGGCATCGACCATGCTCTTCTGCTTGAAGAACTGGTTCCGGGTCATCGCCGTGCCGGTCAAGAGCTGCGAGACCACGGGCACGTCGGCGGCGAGCCTTGCCCCGGCGGCGGCCTGGGTGAGCTTGGGATACATGGTGTGGGCAAAGGGCAGCGCGTAGGCATTGATCTCAGCATCCCACTGGTTGTTGATCAGCGTCCAGGCCTCGGCGCAGGTCTTGCCCTCGATATCGACGGTGCCCGCGCCGGTGTCGGTGAGGTACTTCATTCCCCGGTTGGTTGCGGCATTGACCCCGAGCTCGGCCCAGAGATCGGGCGCTTCGCTGAGCAGCTTCAGGCTCTTGGTGCCGAGCAGGATATCATAATAGGCGCACTGCTTGAGGTAGCCGTCGACATTCGCCTTGAAGACGGGATCACGGATCTCGAAGCCGCGAACCTTGTCCCACATCCGCGCGCCGTAGACGAAGCCGCCGGTCGAGTAATTGAGCGCGGCGGGCATGACGAAGACCGTCTCGGCGGTGCGGGTCAGGTAGTCGCTGACCTGACTGGTGAACGAGGCCATCGCGGCAAGGCCGATCGGCACGTTGGCGACCGTCGCGGGGGCGAGCCCCGGGTTGACGCGGTCGGTGACCTTCACGGTCACGGTCGGGACCATCAGCACGAGATAGATGAGCGTCGACTGGATGAACCAGCGAAACCAAGCCCGCCAGTCGAGATCCATGGCGGTGATGAGTAATGCGTAGATCAGCCCGATCACCATGCAGACGCGAATGAGCGCCTTGAACCCGCCCGAGCCCGTCCAGGCGGCGATAGCGTTGAAGGTGTTGACGAGGTAATCGCCGCCCCCGACCGTGAAGACCTCGAGCATGAGGGGTGCCTTCCTTCGTCGCGGGCCTACTGGACCTGTTGGTTGAGAGTGCGGGAGAAGCGCAGCGCCGCCGACATCTGCGGCGAGAGCTGCGTGCGCAGGGTCTTCTCCAGCATCTGCGTGCGCTGGATCAACGCGAAGGTCTGGTCGAAGCGCTGCGAGGTGCGCGCGGCGATCCCAAGGAAGTTGCGCCGGGTCTCGTAAAGCCCCTCGCGCCACTCGCGTAAGGAATCCGCGTCGGCCCCATTGAAGTCCGATCGCGCGTTCACGGCCATGTCGATGAACCGCATCGTCATGGTGGTGACGAGATCGACCGCGACGATTTCGGAGAGGTCGTTGATTTCCTGGGCCGAGATGCCGAACTCGGCCGCGGCGCTCACCGTGATGATCTTATAAACCGGCACGCTGGCCATGCCGAGCAACTGGATCTCGGCCGGGGTCAGCGAAGCGCCGGGATCGCGCACCTTCAAGGCCATGCTCTCGATCAGGGTGCGTACCCGCGCCTTGATCGCCGCGTTGGGACCGATCACCATGTCGGTCTCGCTCGGCGCCATGCACTTGGTGGTATCGCCGCCGCAGCTCCAGTACTTATGCGGGGCCTGCGAAGTGCCATCGAGCATGGCGCTGATCAGCGCCGGATCGGCGGGGCCAATGAACTGAACCCGCGGTTTGCCGCCCGAGCCTTGCGGGTCGTAGATCACTGTGCCGACGAGCGTCATCAGGAACTCGCGGAACTGGGTGTCGAACCCGCCGTACTTCTTGCCGAGCGCCTCCCAGGTGTAATTGTTCGGCATCCCGGCCTGTTCCTTCATGTCCGGGTCGGAATTGGCGCCCTTCAGGGCTTCGCGCTGACCGCCATTGTTGCATTGCTGGCGCGCGCGGGCCCAGTCGGAGACTGCGCCCTGGCTGTTGGCGATCGCCTCGCAGATGACCGAGCTGGCCGTATCGCTCTTGGGCCAGAGCCCGCCGACCAAAGCCTGCGCAGTCTCACACGAGGAGATGTTCATCTGGTTCATCTGCTGAACCTTCTGGGCCAGCTCATCCATGACCTTGCCGATCTCGGGCGAGATTGTGTCGATGGCGAGCTTGAAGGCGAAACCGAGTGCGTTGTTTGCGGTGGCCTTGAGCATTGCGACAAGCTCGGCGGTGTTGATGAACGAGAAGGATCCGGCGAACAAGTCGATGCCCCCGCACCCGGCCCGCGCATGCGGCAACTGGATGTTGAAGGGCTGGATGTTCTTCTGGGGAAACCGCGACCACACTGAACCCATCGAATAGTAACCGGCCGACTGGCCCTGGTAGGCGCTGGGGCCAGTGACGTTTGCCTGGACTCCCATATCGGACATGAAGCTTTGCATCTCGCCTTCGACCCCGGCTGAGGCAGGGCTGGGCGAGGCGAGCAGCACGGCGGCGCCGAGCACGGCGCCAAGCGCGCGCCGCGAGACCTGGTGGAGGCGGACGGCGATGAGGTGCGCGCGCATCAGTAGTCGCTCCCAGGCTTGACCTGCGTCAGTTGGAAGACGCGATCCATAATCTCGTCCTGGCTGAGGATCCCGTAGCCGATCGGCATCGGCTGCTTGGTGACGGAATCGAACAAGACCAGCGCGGGCACCTGACGGTCGGTGCCAAGCCCGAGCTTCTCGTACTGGCCGCTGTCGACCATGTATCCGGGAAAGGTCGCCGATGGCCCGCCGTCGGTCGAGACCGCGAGCACCGCGAGGCCAAATTTGTCAGAAACAGCTTTGAGAATCGGCGAGAAGATATCGCAGGCCCCGCAGCTCGAGGCGAAGAAATAGAACACCCCGTATCGCTGCGAGAGACTGGCCATGACGCGGTCGCGGTCGGACTTGCGCTCATCGATCCACGCGCGCTTGCCGAGCGTCGAGACCGGGCGTTGCAGCGTGTAGTCGAGCCCCGGATCCTGCCACAGAGCGCGCTGCCAGACGTCCGCAAACATCGAGGAGCGATCGAGCTGCTCGCGCTGGTAGCGGACATAAGCGGTGACGTTCTCCGGGCTCGGCTCAAGGATTGCGCGTGCCTTGAGTTCCTCGAGCTGGGTTCCGATCGCGGCGAGGCGCTCGCGCGCAGGCGGCTGCGCGGGTGCAGCCTTGCGCGGTTCCTCTTTGGGCTTTTCGCAGTAGAACCAGGTGCCGAGCTTGCGCTCCTTGCAGTAGAGCGCGTCCTCGGACTGCTGGACCTCGACGCCGTCACTGTTCGACGCGCGTAGCGGGGCGGTGCCGGCAAGGGCCAGGCCGGAAGCAGCAAGCAGGGCAATGCATTG
>PHEM01000114.1 GCA_002842935.1 Alphaproteobacteria bacterium HGW-Alphaproteobacteria-13
TGCGCTACACCGATGGGTGTCTCGACTTCGCTCGACACGAACGGGACGATGGATCAGATCCAACGCACGATGTTTTTTAATCCGCCGTCCCCGGCAACCTGCCGTTCTGCGCGCCGGTGCGGATGATATTCTCCGTTCCCGGCAGCGGCTCCGCCGGCAAGTCGAAGGGCTTGGGCGTGGGCGGCGGCGCGCTCAGCCGGTCGGCGAACAGCAGGCGCCCCGGTCCCAGCTTGTAGAGGATCATCGGCAACAGCGCTTCGCCAAAGACGAAACAGCCCTCGCTGCGCCCCAGCTTGCCTTGCGTCGCGATCAGCGACGGGTCGGCATACCAGGCGCCGTGGACGACGATGGCACGGATGTCGGCGTTGTCATTGTCCGGCTCCAGCCCCGCCAGCCGCATCGAGGACCCGTTGGCGCCCCAATAATAGTCGCTGGTGCGATAGGAGCCGCGCGACGTCGCGAGGCTGCCGACGCGGTTCGAGAAGCTCTTGAGCCAGCCGTCATGCTGCGGGTCCGACCCGCGCCCGTGCGTGACGGGGAACATATCGACCTTGCCCGCGACCAGATCGACGAGCGCAAAGCGCGGACGCGACGAAGGCAGGCCGAAATCGACGACGCCGACGCGGTCGGTCTGCGTGATGTTGCTGCCCTGCATCGCAAGTTGCCGGCGCGCGACGGCGAGATAATCGACGGGCGGCGGCGCGGGGGGCGCGGGCTGCCGTATCCAGTCGGGCAGCTGCGCGCGCGCGGGCATCGCGGCCAGCATGCCGGTCCCGGTCCCCAGCATCGCCAGCATGGCCCTACGATCGATCCTGTCCGTCACTTGTCCTTCAACCCCGCATTGGCCGTCCGGCCGGTCCCTCAATGCCTCTTTCATCATGGTCCGGCCACCAAAGGCAAGCCGCTTTTGCTCCGTCATGCGGGCAGATGTGCCATATATGGTATGAATAACGGATTTACATCGGCTCCGGCTTGCCCGCGCCGCGCCGCCGCGATAGGAGCGGAGAATGAAAGCGACGATCTGGCATAACCCCGCATGCGGCACGTCCCGCAAGACGCTGGCGATTCTTCAGGAAACGCCGGGTCTCGACCTCAGCATCGTCGAATATCTGAAGCAGCCCTATGACGCCGAAACGCTGCGCCGCCTGTTCGCGGGCGCGGGCCTGTCGGCGCGCGAGGCGCTGCGCCTGCGCGGCACCGACGCGCAAGAGCGCGGGCTGACCGAAGCGGCCGAAGACGCAGTGGTCGCCGCCATGGCCGCGAATCCGGCCTATGTCGAACGCCCCTTCGTGGAGACGGAAAAGGGCGCGCGCCTGTGCCGGCCGCAGGACCGCGTGTACGAGATACTCTGACGGGAACCCTACGACGACTCCACGCGGCCTGCGATTCGCGCCGTGCAACAGGTGAAGCCATGCCGGGAACAGTGCAGCCGCCTCTCTCCATCGCCCAGATCGACCGGGAAATCGGGCGGCCTTTCCACAAGCTTTCCTTTTCGGCGCCGATCGAGCGATTGTTCCTGCGCGACTATCTGAAGGCCCGCGCGCCGATGGTGCCGCTGTGGGCCTTTCTCGGCACGCTCTTCTATGTCGTGGCGGCGCTCGGCGATCTGTCGATGATGCCCGACGTCGCGTCGATGGCGGTCGGATTGCGGCTGGGAGTCTTCGTCCCCTATGCCGCGATGGTCGTCATCATCATGCGGCTGTGGCCGTCGGCGGCCGCCTATGACCTGCTCAGCCTTGGCGTCGGCGTGCTCGGCATCGCGCTGCCGATGACCGCGCTGGTCTTTTCCACCAGCGAATATCTGTTCGTTTATCAGACGGGCAGCATCGCCACGCTCGCCTTTTTCGTGATCGTGCTGCGGCCGCGCCTGCCCACCATCCTGATCGGGCTGACGGCGATGCTGGCGATTCAGATCGTGACGACGAAGCTCAACGGCGGGTTCGACGACGTGACCTATACGGGCATCGTCAGCTATTATATCACCGCCGGGATGGTGCTGGCGGCGTCCGCCTGTTTCACTGAGCGAATGGATCGCCAGAACTTCCTGGGCCGCCTGCGCGGGGAGGCGTTGCAGGCCGAGTTGACGCGATTGTCCGAACGCGAGCCGATGACGGGGCTTTACAACCGCCATGTGCTGCGGCGGATCGGCAATCGCATCTGGGCGCGCTCGGCGCCGGGCCGGACCATCGCCGCCATCATGCTCGATATCGACCATTTCAAGCGCTACAACGACGTCCACGGCCATGTCGACGGCGACGCCTGCATCCGCGCCATCGCCGGCGCGGTGCGAGAGGAAGTCGGAAATTTGGGCGCGGTCTTTCGCTATGGCGGCGAGGAGATACTGGTCCTGATGCCCGACGCCGCGCGCGCGCAGGCCGCCGAGGTCGCCGAAGCCATCCGCGCCGCGATCGAAACGGCGGCGATCCCGCACCGGGGCCTCCCGCAAGGCGGCGTCGTGACCGCCAGCCTGGGCGTCGCCACGGGCGAGATCGACCGCCGCCCGCTCGACGAACTGCTGCGCGATGCCGACGCGGCGCTCTATGAAGCCAAGCGCGTCGGGCGCAACCGGGTCCGCCTTTCGGGATCGCCCACCCCGATTCCCGAAATGGCCTGATCCGCCTACCCGGCCATGATCCGTCCGCCCGCGATGCGAAACCGCGTGACGGGTCCGGGCATCGCCGCGAACAGCGCCGCCTCCGTCCCCGTCAGCCAGGCCTGCCCGCCCTGCCCCGCCAGCCGCTCATAGAGCGCGCCGCGCCGCAGCGGGTCGAGATGCGCGGCCACTTCGTCGAGCAGCAGCACGGGGCGCTGGCCGCGCGCCTTCGCCACGCAGTCGCTGTGCGCGAGGATCAGCGACAGCAGCATCGCCTTCTGCTCGCCGGTCGAGCAACGCGCCGCCGCGCGGCCGCTCGCGGCGTGGACGGCCGACAGATCGTCGCGGTGCGGTCCCGCCGTCGCGCGCCCCGCCGCCGCGTCGATCCGCCGCCGCTCCGCGAATAGCGCCCGCAGCGCCTCTGCATCATGGGGAGCCGCGCGCGGCGCGCCGTCGCTGTCGACCAATGTCAGCAGCGGGCGGGCAAAGGGCGCGTCGGGCTGTCCCGCCAGTTCGGCCGACAGCGCGGCGAGCGCGCGCTGACGCGCCGCATCCATCGCCGCGCCATGTTCAGCGAGCTGCGCCTCGAGGCTCGCGAGCCATTGCGGGTCGGCGCTGCCCATGTCGGCCAGCAGCTTGCCGCGCGCGCGCAGCGCCGCCTCATAGCGATTGCCGTGCTGCGCATGGCGCGGGTCGAGCGCCAGCACCAGCCGGTCGAGGAAGCGGCGGCGGTTGCCTGCCGTCTCGACGAACAGCCGGTCCATCGCGGGCGTCAGCCACAGCACCGCCAGCCAGTCGCCGAGCGCCGTGGCGGCCGCCGGGGCGCCGTTGATGCGGACGATCCGCCGTCCGGGCCGCGCAGGCTCGATTCCCGTGCCGAGCGCGACGGGCGCCAGCCTGTCTTCGCCCTGCACTTCGGCGAAAATGGCGAAGCCGCCGCTCGCCCCGTCGCGCACCATGTCGGACAGGGGCGCCCGCCGCAGCCCGCGCCCCGGCGCCAGCAGCGAGATCGCCTCCAATATATTGGTCTTGCCCGCGCCATTGTCGCCATGCAGCGCGACCAGCCCCGGCCCGGCCGCCATGTCCGCCCCGGCATGATTGCGAAAGTCGGTCAGCGAAAGGCGGGTCAGCGTCATCCTCTCTCGCGCCTAGGATATTTCCAAAGGAGATGAAAGCGTCGCCCCCGCGAAGGCGGGGGCCGTTATCTTCCTTGCACGAGATTGCGTAAACCGCAGCGGTCCCCGCCTTCGCGGGGACGACAATATCTACGAAATATTTTATCCATGTCAGAAAATATCACCATAAAACGGTAAATTTACCCCCACAGAAAAATTCCTGATCCCCAAAAACCCCGGTTAACCGCCGCTGAATGCAATTGGCACGCCTCCTGCAATAAACCCGGCATCGACTGGATGGTCCAGTGACCCGATAACAGGAAGGACAAAATCATGGCCCGCTTCAACCTCGACTCGCTGCGCAGCTACGCTCTTGCCGCCGTCGCCTCGCTCTATGCCTCGGTCATGCTGCTGGCGATCGCTGGCCAGAATGGCGCGCAGTTCGTCGCCTGACCGGCCGCAACGGAGAGCAGAAACATGAAACAGGCTTTTCGCAAGAATCGCGAGCGCGGCATGATCTTCGGCGTGTGCGCGGGGCTGGCCGACCGGTTCGGTTTCGATGTCCTGTGGACGCGCGTCGCCTTCGTCGCGCTGACGCTGCTGGGCTTCGGCCTGCCGCTTCTGCTCTATCTGACGATCGCGATCCTCGCGCCGTAACGGACCGGACCGGCTGCGACCATTCCTCCCCGGAACGGGGAGGTGGCAGCCCGCAGGGCTGACGGAGGGGCCGAAGCCTCTCGTCATGGCGCACCGTCCCGGCCCCTCCACCGCTTCGCGGTCCCCCTCCCCGTTCCGGGGAGGAATATGGAATCGCCCCGCCGGATCGCTCCAGCGGGGCCTTTTCTTTGTCAGGCCGTCAGGCCGAGGAGCTTATTCCTCGCCTTCGCCTTCGGGACGTTCTTCCACCATCACATCGTCGGTGGTGAAGTCCTCGCCCTGCACCTTGCCCAGCGGATCGTCGCCGATCGCGGCCTCGGGTCCCTGCGCCAGTTCGGCGGCATGTTCCTCGGCGGCGCTCTGCGGCGCGATCAGATGCTCCTGGTTCGCGGCCCGCATGGCGGCGCGCAGCGCGGCATCCTTGGACGAGGCCGTCACGCGGACGCGGTTCATCGCCGCGCCCGTGCCCGCCGGGATCAGGCGGCCGACGATGACATTTTCCTTCAGGCCCATCAGCGAATCGACCTTGCCCTGCACCGACGCTTCGGTGAGGACGCGCGTCGTTTCCTGGAAGGACGCGGCCGAAACGAAGCTGCGCGTCTGCAGGCTCGCCTTGGTGATGCCCAGCAGGACCGGGCGGCCCTCCGCAGGCACGCCGTTCTTCGGCAGCTTGGCGTTATATTCCATCATCTCCAGATAATCGAGCTGCTCGCCCGGCAGCAGCGTAGTGTCGCCGCCGCTGGTGATTTCGACCTTCTGCAGCATCTGGCGGACGATCACTTCGATATGCTTGTCGTTGATCTTCACGCCCTGGAGTCGATAGACTTCCTGGATTTCCGCCACCAGATATTCGGCCAGCGCCTCGACACCCATCACGTCGAGGATGTCGTGCGGGTTGGGCGATCCGCTGATCAGCGCGTCGCCGCGCTTCACATGGTCACCTTCCTGTACTTCGAGGACCTTCGACTTGGGGATCAGATATTCGATCGGATCGCCTTCTTCCGGGACGATGGCGATCTTGCGCTTCGCCTTGTAATCCTTGACGAATTCGATCCGGCCGCTAATCTTGGCGATGACCGAATTATCCTTCGGGATGCGCGCTTCGAACAGTTCGGCGACGCGCGGCAGACCGCCGGTGATGTCGCGCGTCTTGGACGCCTCGCGGCTGACGCGCGCCAGCACGTCGCCCGCCTGCACTTCCTGCCCGTCCTCGACCGAGATCATCGTCCCGACCGCGAGCAGATAGCGCGCGGCCTCGCCGCTCGCATCGTCGAGCAAGGTCAGGCGCGGCTGAAGGTCTTCCTTCTTGCCGCGGCCCGCGGCGCGATATTCGATCACGACGCGCTGGGCGATGCCCGTCGCTTCATCGACCTGTTCGGCCAGCGTCTTGCCGTCGAGCAGGTCCTGATATTTCACGATGCCCTTCTTTTCGGTGATCAGCGGCATGGTGAACGGGTCCCATTCGGCGATCCGGTCGCCCTTCTTCACCGCTTCGCCGTCCTTGTGCATGATCTGCGCGCCATAAGGCAGCTTGTGGGTCGCGCGCTCGCGGCCCTCGCTGTCGATCACTGCGATCTCGCCCGAACGCGACAGCGCCAGACGGCGGCCGCGCTGATCGACGATCGTCGCCATGTCGCGATATTCGATCGTGCCGTCGGAAATCGCCTCCAGGTTCGACTGCTCGTTGACCTGTGCCGCGCCGCCGATGTGGAAGGTCCGCATGGTCAGCTGCGTGCCCGGCTCACCGATCGACTGGGCGGCGATGACGCCGACCGCTTCGCCGATGTTGACGGGCGTGCCGCGCGCGAGGTCGCGGCCATAGCATTTGCCGCACACGCCCAGCGTCGCTTCGCAGACCAGCGGGCTGCGGATTTTGACCGACTGCACCTCGGCGTCCTCGATGCGGGCGACCATCGCTTCGTCGAGTAGCGTGCCGACCGGGGCGATGACATTGCCGTCCTTATCGGTCACGTCCTCCAGCGTCGTGCGGCCGAGGATGCGTTCGCCCAGCGAGGCGATCGTCGAGCCGCCCTGGATGATCGCGCGCATTTCCATGCCGCGTGTCGTGCCGCAATCCTCCTCGATCACGACGCAGTCCTGCGACACGTCGACGAGGCGGCGCGTCAGATACCCCGAGTTCGCCGTCTTGAGCGCCGTATCGGCGAGGCCCTTGCGGGCGCCGTGCGTCGAGTTGAAATATTCAAGGACGGTCAGCCCTTCCTTGAAGTTGGAGATGATCGGCGTTTCGATGATCTCGCCCGACGGCTTGGCCATCAGGCCGCGCATCCCGGCGAGCTGCTTCATCTGGGCCTGCGAACCGCGCGCGCCCGAATGCGCCATCATATAGATGGAGTTGATCGGGGCCATGCGGCCGTTGTCCAGCTTCGGCGTCGCGCGGATTTCGTCCATCATCGCGTTCGCGACCTTGTCGCCGCACTGCGACCAGGCGTCGATGGCCTTGTTGTATTTTTCCTGCTGCGTGATCAGGCCGTCCTGATATTGCTGCTCGAAATCCTTCACCAGCGCGCGGGTTTCGTCGACCATGCCTTCCTTCGAGGCGGGGATGATCATGTCGTCCTTGCCGAACGAGATGCCGGCGCGGAACGCGTGGCGGAAGCCCAGCGCCATGATGGCGTCGGCGAACAGCACCGTCTCCTTCTGGCCGGTGTGGCGATAGACCTGATCGATCACGTCGCCGATTTCCTTCTTGGTGAGAAGGCGGTTGACGACGTCGAACGGCACGGTGTGCGACTTCGGCAGGCATTCGCCGATCAGCATGCGGCCCGGCGTGGTTTCGAACCGCTTGAGATAGTCGTTACCCTGCTCGTCGGTCTGGGGCACGCGGCTGATGACCTTGGTGTGCAGCGTGACGGCGCCGGTGTAGAGCGCCTGATGAACCTCGGCCATGTCGGCCAGCAGCATGCCCTCGCCCGGCTCGCCTTCGCGTTCCAGCGACAGATAATAGAGACCCAGCACCATGTCCTGCGACGGCACGATGATCGGCTTGCCGTTCGCGGGGGACAGGATGTTGTTGGTTGACATCATCAGCACACGCGCTTCCAACTGCGCCTCGAGGCTCAGCGGGACGTGCACGGCCATCTGGTCGCCGTCGAAGTCGGCGTTGAACGCGGCGCAGACCAGCGGGTGAAGCTGGATCGCCTTGCCCTCGATCAGCACCGGCTCGAACGCCTGAATGCCGAGACGGTGGAGCGTCGGCGCGCGGTTCAGCAGCACGGGATGCTCGCGAATGACTTCGTCGAGGATGTCCCAGACTTCCTTGCGTTCCTTCTCGACCCACTTCTTCGCCTGCTTCAGCGTCATCGACAGCCCCTTGGCGTCGAGGCGCGCGTAGATGAAGGGCTTGAACAGTTCGAGCGCCATCTTCTTGGGCAGGCCGCACTGGTGCAGCTTGAGTTCCGGGCCGGTCACGATGACCGAGCGGCCCGAATAGTCGACGCGCTTGCCGAGCAGATTCTGGCGGAAACGGCCCTGCTTGCCCTTGAGCATGTCGGACAACGATTTCAGCGGCCGCTTGTTCGCGCCCGTGATCGTGCGGCCGCGGCGGCCGTTGTCGAACAGCGCATCGACGGCTTCCTGCAACATGCGCTTTTCGTTGCGGACGATGATGTCCGGCGCGCGCAGTTCCATCAGCCTCTTGAGGCGGTTGTTGCGGTTGATGACGCGGCGATAGAGGTCGTTGAGGTCCGACGTCGCGAAGCGGCCGCCGTCGAGCGGCACCAGCGGGCGCAGTTCGGGCGGGATCACGGGAACGACTTCCAGGATCATCCACTCGGGCCGGTTGCCCGATTCGATGAAGCTTTCGACGACTTTCAGGCGCTTGATGATCTTCTTGGGCTTCAGCTCCGACTTGGTCGTCGCCAGCTCTTCCATCAGGTCGACGCGTTCCTGCTCCAGATCGAGATTTTCGAGCAGCACGCGGATCGCCTCGGCGCCGATGCCCGCCGAGAAAGCGTCTTCGCCATATTCGTCCTGTGCGTCGAGCAGTTCGTCCTCGGTCAGAAGCTGGAATTTCTCCAGCGGCGTCAGGCCGGGTTCGAGGACGATATAGGCCTCGAAATAGAGCACACGCTCAAGCTGCTTGAGCTGCATGTCGAGCAACAGGCCGATGCGCGACGGCAGCGACTTCAGGAACCAGATGTGCGCGACCGGCGCGGCCAGTTCGATATGGCCCATGCGCTCGCGACGGACCTTCGTCACCGTGACCTCGACACCGCATTTTTCGCAGACGATGCCCTTGTATTTCATGCGCTTATACTTGCCGCACAGGCATTCATAATCCTTGATCGGGCCAAAGATGCGCGCACAGAACAGGCCGTCGCGTTCGGGCTTGAACGTACGGTAGTTGATCGTCTCGGGCTTTTTGATCTCGCCGAACGACCAGGAGCGGATGCGCTCCGGGCTGGCGATGCCGATCTTGATCATGTCGAAGGTCTCGGGCTTCGCGACCGGGTTCATGAAGTTGGTAATCTGGTTCATAATCTGGTTCCTCGCTAGCCCTCTCCCCTTCAGGGGAGAGGGTTGGGAGA
>PHEM01000115.1 GCA_002842935.1 Alphaproteobacteria bacterium HGW-Alphaproteobacteria-13
CCCGCCATGCCGAGCTTGCGCCCGACGAGGTCGGCGGCCTGAATACCGTTGGTGCCTTCATAGATGGGGGCGATGCGCGCGTCGCGATAATGCTGCGCGGCGCCCGTTTCCTCGATGAAGCCCATGCCGCCATGGACCTGCACGCCCAGGCTGGCGACTTCGCAGCCGATGTCGGTCGCATGGGCCTTGGCGAGCGGCGTCAATATTTCGGCGCGCAGCGCGGCGGCTTCGTCGCCCAGCTTGCCGAAATCGCTCTGGGCGGCGGCATAATAGACCAGCGCGCGCGCCGCTTCCGTCTGCGCGCGCATCCGCCACAGCATCCGGCGCACGTCGGGGTGCCGGTCGATGGCGACGGGCGTGCGGTCGGCGCTGCCCGCGAGCGAGGACTGGACCCGCTCGGCGGCATAGCGCTGCGCCTGCTGCGTCGCGCGCTCGGCGATCTGCACGCCCTGACAGCCGACCATCAGGCGGGCGTTGTTCATCATCACGAACATCGCGCGCATCCCGCCCATTTCCGCGCCGACGATCTCGCCGAGGCAATCCTCGTCCTCACCATAGACCATCACGGCGGTCGGCGAACCGTGGATGCCGAGTTTATGCTCGATCGAGGCGCAATGGACGCCGTTGGAAATCGTCGGCTTGCCCTCCGCGTCGAGGCGGTATTTGGGGACAAGGAACAGCGAGATGCCGCGCGTTCCTTCCGGCGCGTCCGGCGTGCGGGCGAGGACCAGATGGACGATATTGTCGGTCAGATCATGCTCGCCGAAAGTGATGAAGATCTTTTGCCCCTTGATCTTGTAAAGACCGGCATTCGGGCCATCCGCGACCCTTTCGGCGGTCGAGCGCAGCGCGCCGACATCGCTGCCCGCGCTCGGCTCGGTCAGGTTCATCGTGCCGTTCCATTCGCCCGTGACCAGCTTGGGCAGCCACATTTGCCGCTGCTCCTCCGTGCCATAGGCCATCAGCGCGTGAATCGCGCCGGGCGTCAGGATGCTGCACAGGGTGAAGCCCATGTTCGCGGTGCCCAGCGCCTCGATCACCACGGTCGCGAGCGTGAAGGGCAGGTCCTGCCCGCCATAGGCGCCGGGACCGTCGATGCTGCCCCAGCCCGCCTCGACGAACTGGCGATAGGCCTCCTTGAAGCCCGGCGGCATGATGACCTTGCCGTCCTGCCATTTCGGATTGTCCGTGTCGCCGACGCGGTTGAGCGGGGCATAGACCTCTGCCGCGAAATCGCCGATTCCCGTGACGATCGCCTCGACCATGTCGGGCGTCGCGGCGGCGAATCTCTCGTGCACGGCCATGGCGTCGATGCGCGCGATATGGTTCAGGACGAAAAGCTGTTCGGTGGTCGGCGGCGTATAGGTCATGCTGGTCCCGCTTTTGCTGGCGACAAAGGATCGCGCGCGGCTATAGCGCGGCATGGCCCGGCGTCAAACCAGCGATAGCAGCGAAACACAGCTGCGCCCGTTCGGCGCGGACGCCGTCGCGCATGCGGCGGTGCTGATCGCGCAAGGGTGGCCGGTCGCGGTGCCGACCGAAACCGTCTATGGCCTGGCCGCCGACGCGCGCGACGCCGATGCCGTCGCGCGCATCTATGCCGCGAAGGGGCGACCCGATTTCAACCCGCTGATCGTCCATGTCCCCGACCTGGCGGCGGCGGAGCGGCTGGGCCGGTTCGGCGCGGTCGAGCGCGCGCTGGCGGCGCGTTTCTGGCCGGGACCGCTGACATTGGTGGTGCCGCGTGCGAAGGGCTGTCCCGTCGCCAGCATCGCGACGGCGGGGCTGGACAGCATCGCGATCCGCGTTCCGGCGCACCGGGCGATGCAGGCGCTGCTCGCCGCCACCGATGCTCCGCTTGCGGCGCCGAGCGCCAATGCCAGCGGCAAGGTCAGCCCGACGAAGGCCGCGCATGTGCTCGCCAGCCTGGGCGGGCGCGTCGCGCTGGTGATCGACGACGGCGCTTGTCCGGCGGGCGTCGAATCGACGATCGCGCGCGTGGCGAACGGCGCCGTCGAGATACTGCGGCCCGGTCCCGTGACGGCGGACATGCTGGCCGAGGCGGCGGGCCTGCCCGTGCGCGGCGTGCAGGGCGCGGACGTCGTGGCGCCGGGAATGCTCGCGAGCCATTATGCGCCGGGCAAGCCCGTGCGGCTGGGCGCGGCGGATTTCGCGGCGGACGAATATGGCATCGGCTTCGGCGCGCTGGCGGGCGACTATAGCCTCAGCGAAGCGGGCGACCTGACGCAGGCGGCGGCGCGGCTGTTCGACGCACTGCACGCGGGCGCGGCCAGCCCGAAACCCCGCATCGCCGTCGCGGCGATCCCGGCGGAGGGGCTGGGCCGGGCGATCAACGACCGGCTCGCGCGCGCGGCGGTGTGAGCAGCCATCAGGCCGCCGCCGGTTCGACGGGGTCGCCGTGCGGCGCCTGGCGCGCGACGATCAGGCAGGCGGCGACGATCAGCGCGGCGCCCGCGAGCGTCGGCAGCGTCACGGGTTCGGCATAGAATATCCAGCCGAAGATCATCGCCCACAAAAAGCCCGTATATTCGCTCGTCGCCAAGATCTGCGCCTGTGCGCGGGCATAGGCCCAGCTCAGCAGCAACAGCGAGACGATGGCGAGCAGCGCCGCGCCCAGGATCGGCGCTGCCGCGCCGACGGGCGGGACGGCCAGCAGCCAGGGCGCGCCGAGCGCAAGGATCAGGCAGACGAACAGATTCTGGAAGAAGGCGATTTCCCGCGGCTCCGCCATCTTGGCCTGCCGGCGCGCGAGGATGAGGTTATAGGCATAGAAGATCGCCGACAGGAACACCGCGCCCACGGCCAACAGCGCCTCCGGGTCGTGGCCGCCGCGCCCGAGCTTGCCCGCGACGATCGCGGCGACCCCCGCCAGGCCGAGCAGCGACGCGGCGATCGAGCGGCGCCCGATGCGCTCGCCGAGGAAGATCGCGGCCATATAGAGCGCCATCAGCGGCGCGACGAAGGCCAGCGCGATCGCCTCCGCCATCGGCAGCCGCGCCAGCGCCCAGAAGAAAGTGACGGCCATGCTCGCAACGAACAGCGACCGCCACGCATGGATGCGCACCGCCGCGCCGCCGGGCATCGCCGGGCGCGCCGCGAGGAACAGCGCGCCGCTGAGCAGCGTTCCCACCGCCGTGCGCCACAGCACGGCGTTATAGGCACCGATGCCGATCGACAGTCCCTTCATCAGCACGTCCATGGCCGAAAAGCAGGCGATCCCCGCGCAGGCGACGAGGAAGGGGATCAGGGGCGAAGGGGAATCGGGACGCATAAGGCTTGCCGCATGATCTTTCCGCCTTGTTGCGAAACCTCCGCGAATCCTAGGCGGCCCGGCCGTGCAGCGTGTCCATGCTGACGGCGCTTCCCGCCTCGATCTCCGCCGCCTTGGCCTCGACCAGCCGGACGATATGCGCGATCATGTCGGCGTCGGCGACATGATGGTCGGTGACGCCCGACAGGAAGACCATATGCTTGCCGTTGCCGCCGCCGGTGATGCCGATATCGGTCTCGCGCGCTTCGCCGGGACCGTTGACGACGCAGCCGAGGACAGAGAGCGACATCGGCGTCTTGATGTGCTGAAGCGCTTCTTCGAGCGCCTGCACGGTACGGATGACGTCGAAGCCCTGCCGCGCGCAACTGGGGCAGGATACGACGCGGACGCCGCGCGTGCGCAGGCCCAGCGATTTCAGGATTTCGTATCCGACGCGCACTTCCTCTTCGGGTTCGGCCGACAGGCTGACGCGGATCGTGTCGCCGATCCCAGCCCAGAGGAGGTTGCCGATGCCGAGCGCCGACTTGACGGTGCCGCCGATCAGCCCGCCCGCCTCCGTGATGCCGAGGTGCAGGGGGCAATCGACCGCTTCGGCAAGCTGCATATAGGCGGCGACCGCGAGGAACACGTCGCTGGCCTTCACCGCGACCTTATATTCGTGGAAATCATGGTCCTGGAGCAGCTTGATATGGTCGAGCGCGCTTTCGACCAGTGCCTCCGGGCAAGGCTCGCCATATTTTTCGAGCAGATCCTTTTCGAGGCTGCCGGCGTTGACGCCGATGCGGATCGCGCAGCCGTTGGCCTTGGCGGCGCGGACGACTTCGCCGACGCGCTCGCTGCTGCCGATGTTGCCGGGGTTGATGCGCAGGCAGGCCGCGCCCGCGTCGGCTGCTTCCAGCGCGCGCTTGTAGTGGAAATGGATGTCGGCGACGATCGGGATGCGCGCGGCGCGGACGATGGAGCCGAGCGCCGCCGTGCTGTCGGTGTCGGGGCAGGACACGCGGATCAGGTCGGCGCCCGCATCCTCGCAGCGGCGAATCTGGTCGATCGTTGCACCGGCATCGCTGGTCAGCGTGTTGGTCATCGTCTGCACGCTGATCGGTGCGCCGCCGCCGACGGGCACGTCGCCGACCATGATCCGGCGGCAGTCGCGCCGCGCGATGTCGCGCCAGGGGCGCAGGCCGGGATTGTGATCGCTCATGCGCTGCTCTTTACGCATCTGGCCCGCATTTGGCAAAGCCCGGTCTTTTTCCCTTCGTCACCCCGGACTTGATCCGGGGTCCATGGTCGGCGCTCTCGGCTTGCGCCGCGCCCAATTCGAGGGCAGGCCATGGACCCCGGATCAAGTCCGGGGTGACGAGTCAGGAGCATGGTCCCATCGAAGACCGAGCTGTTTGCATGCGAATCATTGCCTGGAAGAAGGGTTTCTCCCGATGAGTTTTTCCGCTTCGGCGCGTTGCGCCGCCCTGTTGCTTGCCGCCTCGGCGCTGCCGCCGTCCGCCGCCGCCCAGAGTGAGGGACCGGTGATTCTGTCGGGCGGGATCGACGTGGTCAGCGACTATCGCTTTCGCGGCCTGTCGCGGTCGGACGGCAAGGTCGCGGTGCAGCCGTCGCTGATCGTCGATCATGACAGCGGCCTTTATGCCGGGCTGCTGGGATCGACATTGCCCGACAGCCCGCGCTTCGGCCGCTTCGAACTGGGCCTGACCGGCGGCTATTCGGCCGAGATCGCATCGGGCACGCGCGCCGGGGCGAGCCTGACATGGTACAGCTACCCCGGCGGGCGCGACGGGGCGGGACCCGCCGACTATGTCGATATCGCGGGTTCGCTGTCGCACGACATCGGCCCGCTGTCGGCGCGCGCGCGCGTCGCCTATGCCCCGAAGCAGAAGGCGCTGGGCGACGGCGACAATCTCTATCTGAACCTCGGCCTGACGGCAGGCGTGCCGAACACGCCCGTCACGCTGTCGGCCAGCGTCGGCCGCACCGATGGCGCGCTGGGCGCACTCGCGGCGGACGGCGATTATTTCGACTGGTCGATCGGCGCCGCCTATGCGTCGGGCATCGTCATGCTCAAGGCCGAATATGTCGACACCGACATCCGCAAAACGGGCGTCAAGGCTTTGGACAGGCTCAGCAATCCGACCGTGGTCTTCACGCTGGGCGTCGCCTTCTGACGGGCGTATCTGTTGCGCAAAAGCCGCACTGCTTCGCGGAAAATGCGCGCCGCCCCGGATTTTTTGTTTGTGCGACGCAGCAAAATCACCGACACAGGTCTCACGCACGGCTGACCGGCCCGGATAGAGGCTGGCTGACGCGCCGCAGGCAGGGACGATCCTTCAACCTTTTCAGGGGATCAACCCATGAAGACTCTCTCCCGTACATGCTTCGGCATGATTCTCGCCCTGTCGGCGCTTCCCACCGCGGCCCTCGCGCAGGACGAATCGAGCGACGGCATCACCATCTCGGGCGAAGCGACCGTCGTCAGCGACTATCGCTTCCGCGGCGTTTCCCAATCGAATGAAAAGGCCGCGATCCAGGGCGGTTTCACCATCAGCCACGACAGCGGTTTCTATGTCGGCACCTGGGGATCGAGCATCGGTTTCGCGAACGGCACCGAGGTGGATGTGGTCGCGGGCTTTTCCACCGAAGTGTCGTCAGGCCTGACCGCTGACATCGGCGCGACCCTTTATCTCTATCCGGGCGGCGGTTCCGATACCTCGATCATCGAACCCTATGCCTCGCTGAGCGGCACGGTCGGTCCCGCGTCGATCACCGGCGGCGTGGCCTGGGCGCCGGGCGGCCAGAATTCGCTCGGCGACGCGAGCGCGATCTATCTTTATTCCGACCTGGGAATCGCCATTCCCGACACGCCTTTCACGCTGAACGGCCATCTCGGCTATGCGAAAAGCGACAGCGGTCTCGGCGGCCCGGATGGCGACCTGTTCGATTATTCGGTCGGCGTCTCCGCGAGCTACAAGGCACTCACCGCCAGCGTTTCCTATGTCAACACCGACTGGAAAAAGGCGCTGGGCAAGGAAGCCTGGGGCGCGGACGGCGCGGTCATCTTCACGCTCGGCGTCTCCTTCTGACGCCGCGCCGGGGCGGCCTTCTGGGGGGAGGGCCGCCCCCTTCGCTTCATCGCAACGCGCTTGACCGCCTGCGGTGAGGCGTTCAAATCCGTCGACGAATTGAAACGGAGACGGAGATAATCCCCCATGACTCAACCGCCCTCAGGCACCGCCGCGCCCGCGCGCAACGAGCGCAGTCCCGGCATCAAGCTGGTGTTCGCGGTGCTGATCGCCGTCGCGCTTATGGTGCCGCTGCTGATGGTCTATGGCCTGCTCTGGGACCGGCAGCAACAGGCGCAGACCGCGCAGGCATCGATCGGCGAGGGCTGGGGCGGGCAACAGACGATCGCCGGACCCGTGATCGTCATCCCCTATCGCGCGACCGACACGACGACGGTGAACGAGAATGGCAAGGATGTGACGCGGAGCGTCAACACGATTCGCAACCTTTATCTCTCGCCGCAATCGAACAAGGCCGATGTCGTCATCAAGCCCGAGCGGCGGAAGAAGGCGATCTATGAAACCGTGGTCTATGAAAGCCAGGTCGCGGGCAGTGCCGAGTTCGTCCTGCCCGCCGATATCGCGCGCTATGGCGTGGCGCGCGAGGCGCTGTTGCTCGACCGCGCGGAGCTTCGGCTGGGGATCAGCGACGCGCGCGGGCTGATCGACGGCAACAGCATCGCGGTCAACGGCACGCCGCTGGCGTTGCAGCCCGGTAAGGGGCTGCTCTCGACCGGCAATTCGGGCACTTTCGCCTTCGTCGACTGGACGGGCGTGGCGCCGCTGAAGGTCGATTACCGGATCGGTGTGCGCGGGCTTGGCGACTTCCGCCTCGTCCCGCGCGGCGTCGATACGCGCTGGACCGTCAAGTCGAGCTGGCCGAACCCCAGCTTCGGCGGCGATTTCCTGCCCGCGACGCGCAAGGTCGCGGGCGACGGCTTCACCGCCACCTATGCCATTCCCAACCTGGCGCTGGGGCAGGCGCAAGTGCTGACGGGCGACCTGTCGCCGCCCAATGCGAGCAATTACGGTCGCGGCGGCCGCTCGATCCAGATGGACATGGGCGACATGGGCAGCGGCCCCGCCGAGGCCTCCGGCGGCACGGCCAAGGCCATCGCGATCGGGCTGATCGAACCCGTCGATCTTTACAGCCAGGTCGATCGCAGCATCAAATACGGCTTCCTGTTCATCGGCTTCACTTTCGTCGCCTTCCTGATGTTCGACATCATCGCGGGCGCGCGCGTAGCGCCGGCGGAATATCTGCTGACGGGCGTGGCGCTGATCCTGTTCTTCGTGCTGCTGCTGGCCTTTGCCGAAGTGATCGGCTTCATGCCCGCCTATCTGCTCGCCTCGGCGGCGATCATCGGCTTGCTCACGGCCTATAGCGCGGCGGTGCTGAAAAGCTGGAAGCGCGCGCGTTTCCTGGCGGCGCTGCTCGCGGGGCTGTATGCGCTGCTCTATACGCTGCTGAATCTCGAGGCCTATGCGCTGCTGATCGGGTCGGTGCTGATGTTCGTCGCGCTGGCGAGCGTCATGTACATGACGCGCAACATCGACTGGGGCGGGATCGGGAAGCGGGAAGGGGCGGCCTGAGAGCGCTCATCAATGCGTGTGTCCCCGCGAAGGCGGGGACCCATCTCCGGTCGGTTCTACCTTGCTCCGGCAGGAGATGGACCCCTGCCTTCGCAGGGGTACGTCCGCTTTTTAGCGCCAGCGCAAATTATCCCGGTTCAGGTCCGCAATAGTTTTCGCCCCCATCAGCTTCATGCCGCGCTCCATCTCGGCGCGCAGCTGCGTCACGGCGCGGCTGACGCCCGCTTCGCCCGCCGCCGCCAGCGCATAGAGATAAAGGCGCCCGCCCGAGCAGGCCTTCGCCCCGACCGACAGCGCCTTCAGCACATGCGTCCCGCGCGTGATGCCGCCGTCGCAGATGACTTCCACTCTGTCGCCGACCGCATCGACGATTTCCGCCAGCGCGTCGAACGGCGAAATACTGCCGTCAAGTTGCCGCCCGCCGTGGTTCGACACCATGATCGCGGTCGCGCCGATGTCGGCGGCGCGCTTCGCATCCTCGACCGCGACGATGCCTTTCAGGCAGAAGGGACCGTCCCACGCCTTGCGGATCGCTTCGGCGCGCTTCCAGTCGAGATTCTGGTCGAGCATGGTGGTGAAATAGTCGGCGACCGATTTCGGCACGCTCGACCCCTCCGACACATGGGTCGCGAGGTTGGGCAGGCTGAACTTCTCGCGGCAGACATAGTTGAGACCCCAGCCGGGCTTGATCGCATAGCTCAGCATATTGCGCGCCGTGAAGCGCGGCGGCGAGGTGAAGCCCGACCGCAAACAGCGCTCGCGATTGCCGCCGACGATCGTATCGACGGTCAGCGCGACGGCGTCGAACTTCGCTTCGCGCGCGGCGTCGAGCATCGCGTGGTTCAGCCCCTCGTCCTTGTGGATGTAAAGCTGGAACAGCTTCGGCCCGTCGGTCAGTGCGCCCGCTTCGGCCAGGCTGATCGT
>PHEM01000116.1 GCA_002842935.1 Alphaproteobacteria bacterium HGW-Alphaproteobacteria-13
AGTGAGCCCGGGATAGTTCGCCTGGTAGCCTGGAATCTGCCCGGCAGCGCCCGGCGCGTCGGTGATCCCCTGGTTGGCGCCGCGGACCGAGGATCCGAGCTCGCGCGCCTGGGCTTTCGCCTCGTCCCAGGTCATGGAGGCCGGCGCGGAAGGTGGCGGCGGGGCTGGCGGCGGCACGCCAGGGTCGGTTGCGGGCGGCAGTGCGGGCTGCGGCTCGATGAGGTCGTCCGGCGGCGGGATGTAGACCTGCGCGTGTGTACCGGTCGGCGCGAGCAGCGCCAGAACGAGGAAGGCCGCTGTTTGCCGTTGTTTGGTGAAGCGGCGCCCACGCATCTCACTGGCCCTTGGTCAACTGGGCGAGCGCGACGCGCGCAACGCCTGCGCCTGGGCCGCGCCCGCCGGCGAAGGTCTCGAGCGCATATTCGACCGTGATGTTTCCGGTAATCCGGTCGTGATCGGGGGCCACGCTGGTGCAGTCGAGCCCGTCGCAAAGCTCATATTCGCGGCCTGCGGCGACGAAGGTCGGAGCGGCTGTGACCTTGAAAGCGCGGAACAGGCGCGGGTCGATCGCGAGATGAGCTTCCTCGCCCTCATTGGTTACGACGCGCTTCAGCCCATCGGCAAAGGCCTTGGTGCTTCCGCCCGGAAAGCCGCGGAACACCACCACCCCGCCCGCCTTCGTGGTATCGGCGATCAGCCGGGTGAGCGAGGCCTCGGGCATCGACAGGCTGGCGAAGACGATGAACATCGGCCCCTCGCCCATCGACGTTCTGGTATTGGCGGCCGCCCCGCGCAAGAGTTCGTCGAAGTCGACCGCGCCGCCCGGCCCCTTGGGCAAATCGGCCGGATTGATGCGGCCGACGGCCGCCAAGCCCTCCTCGCGCAGCTGCTCGGCTTCGCCGAGGTGGGCCTCGCCCTTCCCCGCGACCGCATCGACCAGCGTCTGGGCATCCGCCGTCGCTTCGGTCCCGCGCGCCTTCACGGCTTTGAGGTCGAGGCCGTCGACATCTTGGGCGATCGTCTGGGCAAGCGCGGCTGAGACGGCGGTCAGGGTGAGAAAGCCAGCGATCGCGGTCAGCCGCGGGCCGAAGAAACGGGATTTGAGCGGGAGGCGCGCGAAGGTCATGGGTGTCCTCACAGCATGCAGCAGTTGCGCTTGCGCCAGACGAGGTAGCCAAAGTCCTCGCCCTTGACGGGATAGCCCTTGCCGGTCTGGGGGATGATGGTGGCAGCGCCGATCGGCGCGCAGGCGTAGCGCCCCTTCACCATCGAAATGGGATTGGTCATCTGCAGCCGGTATTGCTGCTTCCTCATCACCGGCATCAGGTACTTGTGGCACAGCGCCTTGGACCCCATCGTGCCCCAGGCGAGCGCCTCGCGGTGCATCTTGTAGAGCATGCGTTCGGCGACGAGCCGCGAGGCCTGGATCGGGGTGACGTGGGCCGAGACGTGGCCGTTCAAGGGATACATCCCGCCGTTGCAGCCCGCGCACCAGAACATCTGGTCGATCGGCAGCTTCGCAGTCGCCGCAACGCAGTCGGCCGCGCAGGCGGCGGTCGCGATCGGATTGGCGAAGAGCGCAACCTCGGGGTTGATGATCGAGGTCAGCGCGGAATCCTGCCACAGCGGGTCGATCTCAGTCACATAGGCGACATCAAAGGTGGTCTGCTCGAAGCAGAGGAAATCAGTCAGGATCTCCATCCAGTAGAGCAGCGGATAGACGTAGTAGTGCGACTGCCACTGCGAGCTGTTCTGGGTCTTGCCGCCGATCTGGCTACGCCCCTGGACATGGCCGTGCCCGATGTCGAAGCCGGGATTGAGCCGTATCCCGCCAAGGTTGGGAAAGCACCACGCCTTGTTGGTGACATCGACGAGACGCACCGGCTCCCAGAACCCCACCGAGATGCCGATGCGCGGGATCGGCGAGCCGCAGGCACACAACGGAAACGACGGGTTCTTGGGATCGGGGCGCGAGCCCTTCCAGATCGATAGCCCGCCGATCGAGAGCGGGAACAGGCACGACCAGCACACATCGGTGATCGGATTGATGAACTTGCCGTGGCAGGTGACGGTGTCGGCCCGGGCCGGACTGGTTCCGGCAAAGCCAAGCGCGAGCGCGCCGAGCAGCACCATGAATCTCGCGGGTACGCGCATCATGGCCGCGCCTCCCGCCCAAAGGCATCGTCCGCGCGCGCCTTGGCGCGGAAATAGACGAAACCGTGGAGCACCGCAGTGGCCGTAAGCAGCAGCGCGGGAAGTGCAGCCCACTTACCCAGCAGCACCTTCAGCACCGGGAGAAGTAGCACCGCGAGCGCCAGCGACCAGCACAGCGCCATCCACAGACGGCGCATGCGCCGCAGACTCCGGGTCTCGGGCGCCGCCATTGGGGTCTTGAGGAAGGTGATGAGCGGATGGGTCATGAGCTCTTGCCTCCGCCTGGGCTCGCCGCCTCGCGGGGCAGCGGCACTTCGCTGATCCTGAGACGGGAGCCGGCTTCGCTCACCACGGCCGGGGTGTGGCGGATGCCAAATTTTGTGGTGAGCGTGCCGCCTTGGTCGAAGTAGAAGCGGCGCTGCCACGGCTTCATCGCATCGAAGGGCGAGCCCGAGACGAAGATGATCTTGGCCGCCGTGTCGCTCCAGGTGCGCAGCGCCCATTGCAGCTCAGCCGCGTTGTCGCCGTCGATGAAGACCAGCGCCTGGCGCAGCTGGACCATGTCGAGCGGATTTACCCGGGTGCCGCGCGCGGCAATCACATTGCCCTTGGCATCGACGATATCGTCGTCAGTGACGATAGAGGGGTCGTACAGCCACTCGCGCTTCACGCTTGCCGGGGTCATGCCATCGAGCCGCTTCGGCCGCCGCACGCTCGCCACGGCCTGTTCCTGCATCTCGCGCTGCAGCCGCTCGATCCCGCCGTTTGCCTCCAGCGTCCTGAGCCTGGTCTCGATCGTCGTGAGGAGATCGGCTTCGATGATCGGAAAGGTCTGGCCCATCTGGCCGTAGTCGGCGGCCCTGACGGCCGAGAGCAGCGGCCAGCCAATCAGCAGCGCGGCGGCGCCCGTAGCGAGCGCTATCGAATATTGGGCAGCGAGCCGGCTCACAGCACCGAGTCCCCGGTGCCGATGATGGACCCAGCACAGACGAAGCCGATGTCGGCGTAGCGGCTATCCAGCCCGTCCTTGTGCTCGGTCCCGACATAGTAGCAGTGCTCGGGGATGCGGCCCGTGGGCCCAGGCGCCAGCCTTTCGCCGCGCGAGCTCACTGGCTTTAGCCGTGCGACCTCGGCGCCGTTAACCCGCACCACGCCGTTCTCGCGGGTGACCAGGTCACCCGGCATGCCGTAGACGCGCTTGGCAAAGGGCGGCGAGATCTTGCCGAAATGCGCGGTGATGAGCGGCGTCTGCGGCGGGGCAAATACCACGAAATCCCCACGTTCCGGGCGGCGATGCTTGTCGATCCAGAACGCCCAATTGGGGAGCGACTGTGTGGTGTTGATAAGGATCGCGTGATCGTCGCGCCAGCTCGCCAGCGAGGAACTGGCCGCCAGCGTCGCAGCAAGCGCGCCTATGACGAGCCAGCGACTGGCGTGCGAGGAATGCTGGGTGAGCGGCTCAGTTGACGGGAGCACTGCCCTGTCCTCCAAAGGCGGCGCCCTGCATCGGGGCCGCTGCCTGCGGGGCCCCCTGCCTGTTCATTGCCGCGCGCATCGCGCCCATGACCTCGCCTGCAGAAGCATTGGCAGCTTGGGGCATTTTGACGTGTCCGTAGACTTCGCGGCGGACTTCGGCGGTGATGTCGGGGACATTGCCGGCCAGCACGGCCTCGCCCACCAGCACGATCTGGCCCGAGGCGCCGCGGCGCTCGAGGTTCTTCTGGATTTCGTTCATGAACGCGCGGGTCTCGGTGGTGACCTGCTCGGGTGGAGTGGCCGAGCGGGCCTGGGCCTGAACATATTCGCCGACAATGCCGGCGAGCTGGACCTTGGCAATGGCGGGCGTCCCCCCTGCCCCGAGCACGTTCTTGGTGACCCAGGCTCCCCACAGCCCTGCGGCAACCAGCGCGCCGACCAGCATCACGGGGACAATTCCAATGCGGGCGCGAGGGGGGCGGGGCGTGCTCACTTCGGCCTCGAACAGCGGGCCAGCAGTAGGGCTGGGCGCAGGAGTCGCGGACGGGCGGGGGCTTCTAGCCATGGTTTGTCTCCCTTGGATTTGACGCTGTCGGTTCCCCGCGCGTGAGCAGCGAGTGGCGGCGAAAGAAGCCGACTGCGGCGAAGAGCCCGGCGCTGGTCAGCCAGAAAAGATGGGCGAAGCGGTCCTGGCGCTCGGCGCTCGCGGCAACGTAGCGCGAGGCGAAGTTCTCGAGCTGGAGCACGGTCCCGTCGAAGCTGAAGTTGCCGAGCGCGGCGAAGAACAGCAGCCACAGCGCGGCGACGCAGCCCAAGGTGACCGCGAGCCAACCGGCGAGCCGCAAGCCATGGTAGCAGGCATCGGCAAGCCGCATTGGCCGACGGGGCGAGGCAAGAAGCGCAATCATTCGGCGGCCTCGGTAAGTTCGCTCATCCTGAAGTCCGGGGCACCGGGCTCAGGCGGCACGAAGTCGGGAAAGGCCACCCGCTCGATCGCATCGGGGAGCGGCAGGCCGGCGCGCACCTTCTCTTCGATCTCGGAGAAGACCCGCGGGCTCGATGAGTAGAGCGTCGCTGAATAGGGATCGAGCACCAGCCTGCCCACCGCAAGCGTCTCCGGCCCCTTGATCAGGACGTCGGAATACTCGGTGCCATTGCGCTTCAGCGAGCGCAGCAGGCTCTCGGTATAGTGGTCCATCTCGAAGCGCTGGTGCTTGGCGAGATCATTGATCGTCTCCTCCTTCTGCTGGAGGACGACCGACCAGTCGGAGTTCTCGAGCGCCGCGAGCGAGCCTTCCGACTTGTAGAAGTCGTTGAGGGACTGGGTCGCGGTGATCAGCGAGCCGCCATATTTGCGGCAGGTCCGGGCATAGGTCTCGATCGCCTGCCCCATCTGCCCGCCGCCGAGCAGCTGCCAGGCCTCGTCTATCATCGTCAGCTTGGGCACCGACCGGTCGAGATCGCGCATGACGCGAAGGGTCAGGAACATCAGCGCGGTGAGCGCGACCGAGCGCAGTTCGGGCTTGGAGGAAAGGTCCGAGAGCTCGAACACGGTGAGGCCCGCCGACAGGTCGATCGAGCAGGCGCCCTCGAAGAACCGGCCATAGGTTCCGCCCTTTAGGAACGGCGACATCGCATCGGCCAGATCGCCGGCAAAGGGCGATGGCAGGGCGCGCAGCGCCGCCGCAACGTCGTCGATGGTGCCGGCGCGCTGCTTTTCTCGCCAGACGCTGCTCACCGCAGAATCGATGAGGCCGCGCTCGGTGTCGGACAGGCGGTCCTGCTGGCGTGCCATCTGCCCGACGATCGACTTCAGCATGGCGAGGCATTCGACCTCGTAGTCTTCGCCGTCCTCGTCCGAGGACAGCGCCTCGCTATCGATCATGTCGAACGGATTGAGTGAGAAGCCCGAGGAGAGCTTGAACTCGACGAAGGCGCCGCCGAAGGCCTTGACCATGTGCTCGAACGAGCGCCCGTCATCGATCACGATGACCTTGGCCCCGGCGCCGGACATCGCCGCGCAGACGTCCTGCAAGAAGACCGACTTGCCCGAGCCCGATTTTCCGAACACTGCGACATTGTGGTTGCCGGCAGCGTTCTGGAACGGCGACCAGAAGAAGGGCTGGCCGCGCCGCCCGATCAGCAGCACGTGCGGGATATGCCCGCCGGTATGCTCGCCCTGAAGCGGGGCGATCGAGGCGGCCGTCGTCGTCAGCATGGTCTTGAAGCGCTTCATGCGCCTGAGGTCCGCAGACAGGCCGTTGGGAAACGAGAGCGGCATGGCGGCGAGCAGCCCCATGACCTGGAGGTAGCGCTCGTCGATCAGGTCCCAGCCAGAGGCCTTGTAGACCGACTTCACCATGCGCTCGTTGATGTCGCCCTTGCCAAGCGGCGAGAGCGCGCCGACCCCGTAATAGACCTGCGCGAGCTTGCGGCCCTGGCGCATTTCGGCCTGGACGTACTGCCATTCATCGCGCTGCTCGGAGAGCTGGGGCAGGAACCGGGCCGAGCGGCTGTCGGCCAGGCTGGTCGTGCGCATGACCTTGAGCCCGGCGCGGGACTGAGCGGCCTCTTCGTCCTGGAAGACAAGGCCAAGCACGGTCATGACGTTGCAGCCGAAGCGCAGCTTGTCGTTGATGACGTCGCCGATGATCTTCTGAACGTCCCATGGCGCCCACTGCTTGGGCAGATTGCGGACCGAGAAGAAGCGCCAGTCGAACTTGTCGGGAACCACCTCGCCGATCACCGGCGCGCCGTCCTGGTTCTCGCCCGTGGGGCGGAACCGCTCGGTCTGCAGCACGATGCGGTCGGGTGTGACCTGGGTTTCAAGGTCGCGGCGCACGCACTGGATGTTGATCGGGTCGAGCTCGGAATAGTGCTCGGGACGGTCGGCGTTGTCGACGGCGGGGCAGAGGAAGTCGTCGAGAAAGGCGATGAGTTCGACCGGGCCGACGTCGCGCGCCGGGATCGACAGCGCCTGGAGCGTGCCGTGGAGGCTTTCGCGGACCGAGCCGAGCGCATCGGCGCCGATTCCGCCGCTGAGCCGCGCGCCGACCGAGAGGATCACGCGGGTATTGCGCAGGTAAAAGGGCGCATCGCGCGATATCGACATCCACGCCGCCCGGCGCAGCCAGCGCGCGCGGTGGGTCGCGGCGCGGGCATAGACGCCCTTGGCAACGACGCGCGGCATGACCCAGTCGGCGATGCGTTCCCCGACCGAGGGGCTTTGCCAGTGGATCAGCTGGATCTCGCAGCCCGAAGGCACGGCGTCGGAGAGGAACTGGGTGACGATTTCGCCGCTGCGCTCATCCGCTCCCATCATCGGTGCGAGTTCGAGAATGAACCCCACTGATTCCGTGTTGATGAACATCCGGCTTTTCTTGTCGTAGCTGCGATAGGGCAGCCAGTTCGATAGCATCGGCGCGCCGAGCACCGGGCGTGTCGCCTCGGGATGGGCGCTTTCACCGAACACCATGTCGAGGAACCGGTCCCAGAACCCGCGCGAAGCCATTGGCCCTACTCCTCGACCTTGGCGGGGAAGGCCGCCGGGGCATTGACCGGCCCCGTCACGGCGGCAGGCGCGGGTTTGACCGCATCGACGGGTGCCGCATTATGTGCCGCGGCTTGTGCCGCGTTGGGCGCGAGGGCTCCTACCGGCGGCACCGCAACAGGCGCCTTCGCCGTTTGCGCGAGGCGGCTTTGTACCTCGGCGCGGATCGCGTCGATCGCGCTCCCTGCCTTCAGCGCCGCGCCCTTGGCCCGCGCTGCCGCAACGGCTTCGGGACTTGGCAGTCCAGCAGGTGCGGGCTTGGCCTCTGGCGGGGGTGACATGTCACTCGGCAAAATCGCCGCATCCGGCAAGGGCGGCGGGGTGAAGGCCGCACTGGCGAGGCTTGCCGAGCGGCCTTCGATCTGGTCGATCGCCGTGGGTTCGCTGCCTGAGAGCTGCATCCAGGCCCCATCATCGACCACCGCATGCACGATCCGCGGCTCATGGAGATTGCCGCCGCCATCGACGAACGATGGGAACACCACGCGAAGCACCCGGCGCTCTCGGTGCGCCATGCCGCCTTGCGCCGGCGTGATGCGGCCGGTTCCGGTCGGAACGTAGGCCGCAGTTGTTGGCCGCGCAGCGGTGGGCGAGCGCATATAGGGGCCAGCGGGGGTCATCGGCCGGGCGTTCTGGATAACTGACAGGGCCTGGTCGTCGATCACCGTCGAGGGCGCGCAGGTGCCGTTCGGCGCGCTGCACGCGAAGCTGCCCTTGATGTTGCCGCCGAACAGGCTGGTGCAGGCCGCAAGCTGGGTTGCGGCGAGACCGAGCGCAGCGACCGATGCCGCTCGCGCGAGGCCGCCTGCCTTGCGCTGCTCGGCCAGTTTCCCGAGGCGCAAGGCAAGACGCCAGAAGGCAAGGCCCGCCTCGAAGCTGAGGCTGGCTTCGCCAAGCGCCGCGTACCCGTGCGAAACCTGCCAGGACCGGCGGCGTAAGCGCTCGAGATCCCGCGCGGCAAGAAGCCGGCCCTCGGCATTGGCGAAGCTCGCGGCGACCTCGTGCCACAGGGCTATAGCCTCGGCCAGGTCGATCGCGACTGGCGGCAGCGCGACCTGCCCGCGCGACCTTCGTGTCACTGCGCGGCCTAGACCGGCAAGCTGCCCCGGCGTCAGCGCGGTCACGAGCGAGCGCCCTTCAGCCACTGCTCGAGGACCTCGCGCGGGCGGAAGCCTTCGATCACTGCCCCGTCCGAGCGCACGATGACCGGCGTGCCGGCCAGACCCTGCTCGCGGGCGAAACGCTCATTGGCATCGAGCGGCGAGGTGTCGCAGGCCCGCGTATCGGTAATTGGGGCACCGGCATAGGCGGCCTTGACCGCCTTGCGCCGGTCGCGCGCGCAGAACACCTGGTTGGCAAGGTCACGGCTGCCGAGCACCGAGATCGGCCGCTCGATCACCCGCACATTCATGGTCTCGAGAACCCCCGAAAGCGCCCGGCAATAGCCGCAGCGAAAGTCGCTGAAGACGGTGACGGTCGGCCCCGAGCTTGCTCCCCAGACAATGCCGCCCGCCTCGGGCAGTGCGGCGAGCGACATCATCCGGGGGGCACCGCTCGCCGAGGGCGTATTGACGCCGCGGCGGGGGGTTTCGACTTCCTGGGCTTCCTGCCTGCTCCCGGCAGCTCCGCCGACCAGGAGGTCGGGGTTGACCTCGAGCAGTCGGACAGCGGTCAAGTCCTGGCGGGTCTGCATGTCG
>PHEM01000117.1 GCA_002842935.1 Alphaproteobacteria bacterium HGW-Alphaproteobacteria-13
GGCGATGCCGTCGATGCCGCCCAGCGCCGTGATGGCGCGCGCGACCGCGGCTTCCAGGCCGCCTGCGTCCGCCCCTTCGCCGATGGCGTGCGGCGACAGCGCCCGTGCCGCCTTGCGTGCGCGCGCCTCGTCGCGGCCGATCAGGGCGACATGGGCGCCGCGCGCCGCGAGAATCCCGGCGGCCGCCCACCCGATCCCGGCGGTGCCGCCGACGATGATATGGCGCCGCGCGCCGGGACCCTCCATGGCTTTGTCCCCGTCAGCGGATCGTGAATTTCTTGGCCTTGTCGGCCATCAGCGCGGCGCGGTTGACTTGCGGCACACCGACCGGATTGCCGATCTGGCAATATTTGAGACCTTGCTGAAGTGCGACGCGGCGCGGCAGGTCGAGCGATTCCCAGATCGCCTTGACCGACCCGGCGGTCGCGGCGGGCGGCTTGGCGGCGATGGCCGCCGCCAGTTCCTGCGCGCGCGGCCAAAGATCGTCCCGCGTCGTGATCTCGCTGACCAGCCCGATGCGCAGCGCCGTGCCCGCGCCGATCCGCTCGTCATTACCGAGCAGCACCATCCGCAGCACATCGTGCAGCGGCATGTGATAGGTCATGCCGATCGGTTCGAGCGCGCTCGTCATGCCATAGGTGACGTGCGGGTCGAAGAAGGTCGCCTCCTCCGAACAGATGATGATGTCGCTTTCGTTGAGCCAATAGAAGGCGCCGCCCGCCGCCATGCCGTGGACGGCGGCGATCACCGGCTTCCAGCAGTTCATCGACTTGGGACCAAGATAATTGCCGGGGTCCTCGCAGTGCCAGATATTGTCCAGATCGACGACCGACTGGCCGGGTTTCTGCGATTCCTTGACGTCGACGCCCGTGCACCACGCCTTGCCCGGCGCCGCGCGCAGCACGCAGCAGTGGATATCGTCCTCGCGGGCGATCCACTTCCAAAGATATTCGAATTCTTCCATCATCCGCCGCGTAAAGCTGTTCAGCGCGTCAGGGCGGTTGAGCGTGATCGTCGCGACATGGTCCGCGACGTCGACAAGGATGGTTTGATACTGCATGGTGGGCGTCTCCTCCCCAGTTATCATGGTTGACCTAGTTATACAACTCGCTATGACATGGATCGCAACGGAAGGGCAAGAGCTGCGATGAATTTCGACCTGAGCGATGAACAGAAAATGCTTGGCGAGCAAGCCCGCGCGCTGCTGGCCGACCGCACGCCTTTCGACCGGCTGCGCGGCCTGATCGATTCGGGCAGCGAATGGGACGAGCCGCTGTGGCGCGCGCTGGGCGAAATGGGATTTCTGGGCGTCACCATTCCGGAGGAGCATGGCGGGCTGGGTCTCGGCGCGCTCGACCTGGGTGTGATCATGGAGGCGCTGGGGCGGGCGAATGCGGCCGTGCCGTTCATGAGTTCGATCGTGCTGGGGGCGGAGGCGATCCGCCTTGCGGGCAGCGAGGCGCAAAAGGCGGCGTGGCTGCCGAAGCTGGCGAGCGGAGAGGCTGTCGCCGCTTTCGGCCATGCGGCGGGACCGGGACCGGCCTTTGCGGGCGGCGCGAAGCTCGACGGCGGAAAACTCAGCGGCAGCAAGGGACCCGTCGCCGACGCCGGGATCGCGCATGTCGCGGTCGTGCTGCTCGACGGCGGCGGGCTGGCGCTGGCCGATCTGGATCAGGCGGGCGTCACGCGCACGAAGCTTGGCGGCTTCGACCAGCTTCGCCCGCACTACCGGCTCGATTTCGACGGCGCGGCGGCAGAGGCGATGCCGGGCGGCTCCACGGCGGTCGAGCGGCTGATCGACCATGGCGCCGTGCAGGCGGCGTTCGAGGCGGTCGGCGCGGCGGAGGCGTGCCTGCACATGGCGCGCGACTATGCGATGGAACGCCAGATCTTCGGCCGGCCGCTGGCGGGCTATCAGGCGATCAAGCACAAGCTGGCCGACATCGCGGTCGCGACCGAACTGGCGCGGTCCAATGCCTATTATGGCGGCTGGGCGGCCGAATCGGCGCCGGGCGGACTGCCCGCCGCGGCGGCGGCGGCGCGGCTTTCGGCGATCAAATGCTTCGAGATGGCGGCGCGCGAGAATCTTCAGGTCCACGGCGGCATCGGCTATACGTTCGAGGCCAATTGTCATTTCTATTACCGGCGCGAGCGCCTGCTGGCCGTCCATCTGGGCGGGCGCGGCTATTGGGCCGACCGGCTCTTGAAGGCGCAGCCCGGCAGCCAGGCAAAGGCGGCATAGATGGATTTCAACGACACCTCCGAAGAAGCCGCGTTCCGCGCCGAGGCCCGGGCATGGCTCGCCGCCCATGCGCCCGCGCACGAACTGCCGGTGGGCACGCCGCTACCCGACAGCGAGGAGGCCGCGCGCGGCCGGGCCTGGATGCGCGAGCTGTACGCGGGCGGCTGGTCCGGGCTGACCTTTCCCAAGGCGCTGGGCGGCCGGGGCCTTTCGGGCGCTGAGGCCGTGATCTTCGCCGAAGAGGAAGGGCGCTACCATCTTCCCAAGGGACCCTTCACCTCGATCGGCACCGGCATGGCGCTGCCCGTCATCGCCCGGCATGGCACGGACGAGCAGAAGGCGCGCTTCATCGACGCGACGCTGAAGGGCGACATCACCTGGTGCCAGCTCTTCTCCGAACCGGCGGCGGGTTCCGACCTCGCCGCGTTGCGTACCAAGGCGGTGCGCGCTGATGACGGCTCGGGCGACTGGATCGTCAACGGGCAGAAGGTCTGGTCGAGCTGGGCGCACCTGACCGACTGGGCCATCCTCGTCGTGCGGACCGATCCGACGGTCCCCAAGCACAAGGGGCTGACTTTCTTCGTCGTCGACATGAAGACGCCGGGGATCGAGACACGCCCGATCCGCCAGATTTCGGGCGCGAGCGAGTTCAACGAGACCTTCCTGACCGATGTCCGCATCCCCGACGCCAACCGCATCGGCGCTGAGGGGGAGGGCTGGGCCTGCTGCATGACGGTGCTGATGGGCGAGCGGCTCGGCTCCGGTGCGCATCGCAGCGGCATCGAGCCGCTGCTCGCCTATGCGGCGGCGACGCCCGACGGGCATGGCGGCACGATGCTCGACGACGCGGCGGTGCGCCAGCAACTGGCCGAGGCGCTGGCCGACGAACAGGGCGAGCGCTTCTTTCAGGCGCGGCTGCGGACGATGGTGTCGAAGGGCGAAAACCCCGGCGCGCTCGCGGGCATGGTCAAACTCGCCTATGCGGGCCGCTATCAGAAGACGAACGGGCTGGCGCTGGAACTGCGCGGCCTTGCGGGCATCGCGCCGGAGGCGGACGACGCGGCCACGACCGATGTCCAGTACGACTATATCTATTCGACGGTGATGCGGATCGCGGGCGGCGCCGACGAAGTGCTGCGCAACCAGATCGCCGAGCGCGTGCTGGGGATGCCGGGCGAGGTTCGCATGGACAAGGACGTGCCGTTCGAGAAGCTGAAGGGCTGATCTCTTAAAGCTGCGTACTCCCGCGAAGGCGGGAGTCCATCTCCGGTCGGCGCAAGATGGAACCGGCAGGAGATGGGTCCCCGCTTTCAGCCTTTGGCTGAAGTTTATCCTGAGCGCCCGCCCTGCGGGCAGTCGAAGGGCGGGGACACGGTGGTGTTCCATTCAAGGCCTATCGCACGTGCCTTCTATCCGCTCCGCGCAATTTGGTGAGTTTTCCTCGCCTGTCATGACCTTCTGCGCCGGTGGTCCCTGATCTAGCCTCTCTGCAAAGAACCGGAGACTGCATCATGACTCCTGACACCGCCCGCCCGCGCGAAGAGAGCGCCGCCGATCGCTGGAACCGCCTCCGCCCCATCCGGACCGGCGACGACTATGTCGAATCGCTGCGCGGCCGCGGCGTGGAGGTCTGGCTGTTCGGTGAACGAGTAGCGGAACCCGTCGACCATCCGATCATCCGCCCGTCGATCAATGCGCTGAAGATGACCTATGATCTGGCGATCGAAGAGCCGGAGCTGGCGACCGCGCACAGCGCGCTGATCGACGCGCCGGTCAACCGCTTCCTCCATATCGTCGGCTCGCCGGACGATCTGGTGATGAAGAACCGGATGCAGCGGCGCATGGGCCAGCTTACCGGCACCTGCTTCCAGCGCTGCGCCGGTCTCGACACGATCAGCGTGCTGCACTCGATCACCTTCGACATCGACGCGAAGCACGGCACGCCCTATCACCAGCGCTATCTGGAGTTCATGCGCCACGCACAGCGCAACAACATCATTCTCGGCGCCGGGATGACCGATCCCAAGGGCGACCGATCGAAGCGCCCGCATGAGCAGGCCGATCCCGACATGTTCCTGCACGTGACGCGGCGGACGGAGGCGGGCGTCTATGTCAGCGGCGCCAAGGCGCATATGACCGGCGGACTCAACTCGCACTGGATCTGCGTGATGCCGACGATGAACATGGGCGAGGCCGACCGCGACTTCGCGATCGTCGGGCTGGTGCCGGGCGACGCCGCGGGCATCACCTATATCTACGGCCGCCAGTCGTGCGACACGCGCGCGCTGGAGGCAGGCGACATCGATCAGGGCAATGCGCGCTTCGGCGGGCAGGAAGTGCTCGTCGTCTTCGACAATGTCTTCATCCCGCACGAGCATGTGCTGATGGACGGCGAATATGAATTCGCGCAGGACATGGTGTCGCGCTTCACTGCCTATCACCGCGCTTCCTATGTCTGCAAGACGGGGCTGGGCGACGTGATGGTCGGCGCGGCGGCGCAGGTCGCCGACTATAACGGCGCGGAGGCCGCGAGCCATATCAAGGACAAGCTCGTCGAGATGACGCACCTCAACGAGACCATCTATTCCTCCGCGATCGCCTCGAGCCACGAGGCGAAGCCGCTCGCGTCGGGCATCTATATGAACGACGCGATGCTCGCGAACGTCTGCAAGCATAATGTCACGCGCTTCCCCTACGAGATTTCGCGGCTGGCGCAGGACCTGGCGGGCGGCATCATGGTGACGATGCCGTCGGACGCCGATTTCCGGCACGAAAAGGTCGGCCCGATCCTTCAGAAATATATGAAGGGCAAGCATAATGTGCCCGTCGAATATCGCCAGCGCATCTTGCGCCTGATCGAGAATATGACGCTCGGCCGCAACGCCGTCGGCTATCTGACCGAATCGCTGCACGGCGCGGGTTCGCCGCAGGCGCAGCGCATCCAGATATTGCGCGGCATGGAGGTCGAGACGAAAAAGGGCCTTGCGCGCGACCTTGCGGGAATCGCGGAGGAATAGCAGCATCGGCGCAGGCGGCGAAAAGAGAGGGCCGATGCCGATGACGACAGAGGTGATCGCGATCTGCGGCATCGCGACCGACGCGGCGAGTTGGCGGGATATGCCGGTCACGCGCATCGTCGTGCCGCGCGGGCGCACGATCGCGGCGATGGCCGATGCGATCCTGGCCGACCTTCCCGAACGTTTCGCGCTCTGCGGTCATTCGATGGGCGGCTATGTCGCGCTCCAGATCGCGCGGCAGGCGGGCGAGCGGGTGACGGGACTCGCGCTGCTCGGCAGTTCGGCAGCGGCCGATACCCCTGAGCAACGCGCGGCGCGCGACCGGGTGATCGGGCAGGCGCGGCAGGATTTCGCCGGAGTCGCGGACAAGCTCGCCCCCGCGATGCTGTCGCGCGCCAGCCGCGCGGTGCCGGGGCTGCTTGCCGATACGCATGCGATGCTGATGCGCTGCGGCGCCGCGCTTTTTGCCGAACAGCAGGGGGCGGCTGCGACGCGCCCCGACTATCGCGCCGGGCTTGCCGCCATTACCGTGCCGACGCTGATCGTCGCGGGCGAGGAGGATCGCATCGTCGATCCCGGCCGCTCGCGGGAGATGGCGGCGGCGATTCCCCATGCCGACTTCAGGATCGTGCCCGCGTGCGGCCATGTGCCGCAGCGCGAGGTCCCCGATGTCACGGCCGCCCTGCTGCACCAATGGACCGAAAAGGCCCAGACGATATGACGGTCAGGGCAGCGCGGACGAGGATGCGCTGACGCGACGCTCGACGAGGACGGCCTTCAACGGCTGATCCGGCCGCCGCGCCATGCGGACGGCGAACATCCCGTCCAGTGGCGAAACGCCCGCGTGAACGAGCGCGCCTCGGCATAGCCTAGCGCTTCGGCGATCGCCTCGACCGTCGCGTTGCTGGCGCCGAGCAGCCGCATCGCCTTGTCGCGTCGGACGTTCTCGCGGATGCCCGCGAGAGTCGCGCCTTCCGCGCGGAGCAGGCGGCGGATCTTGTGCGGCGACAGGCCGGTCGCCTGCGCCAGTTCCTCCAGCGTCAGGTCGGGACCGCGCGTCAGCAACTGGCGCACCTGCCGCGCGACGCTGGTGTCGCTGGCTGGGATCGTCATGATATCGAGCGGCGCGGCGGCGATCATCGCCTCCAGTTCGGCCGGGGTGCGGCGGATCGGCGCGTGCAATGCGTGCGCGTCCATCACGATCCGCCGCGCGCCGCCGCCGAAGCGATGGCGGCACGGAAAGAGATATTTGAATTCCTCGAAATAGGCGTCGGGACGGGGGTAATCGAATTCGGCCTCGATCAGCGAAATCGTCTCGCCCGCCAGCCAGCAGGCGAGGCGATGCCAGATGATCATCCAGAATTCGCTGAAATAATGATCGGGATCGCGGGCCGGTTCGGCAAAACGCGCCGCGACCGCCAGCCCCCGGTCGGACGCCGTCAGATGCGTTTCGATGCCCGCGCCGAGCAGGTTATAGAAACGCGCCGCGCGGCGCAGACCATCGGCGACGTCGCCGCCCTCCAGCGCCAGTTCGCACGCGAAGGCGAAGCTGCCCGGCCTGACGGGCCGCGCGGTATAGCCCATCCATTCGTCGTCGAGGCTCGCCCAGATATGGCGCACGAGCAGCGCCATCGCCTCGGCGGACCCGCGCCATCCGGGCCGCGCGAAGTCGGCGGGATCGAGACCCGTGCCCGCCGCCAGATCGGCGACGGCGCGGCCGCGCCGCTCGGCCCCTTTCGTGCATATGGCGAAATAATATCCGTCGATCGTCGCCATGCTCTGCCCATCGTTTCGCGGGCGGCGCGCATCGGCCGCGCGGCGCGGCGGATGCGGCGGATCAGGCCGCCCGCCGCCGCGCTTCCGCCGCCTTCGCCAACGGTTCGGCGAGGTCCTTCTTCAATATCTTGCCATTGGGGTTGAGCGGCATGGTGTCAAGGATCACCAGCGTGCGCGGCACCTTGTTGTCGGCGAGATGCTCGCGGCAGAAGGACAGGATTTCATCGGGTGTCGTGTTGGTTCCGGGCCGCAGCGTCACCGCCGCCGCGATGTCCTCGCCCAGCACCTCGTGCGGAACGCCGACCACGGCGGCCTGCTGGACGGCGGGATGCAGGTGCAGCGCCGTTTCGATCTCCAGCGGCGTGATGTTATAACCCCCGCGGATGATCAGCTCCTTCGAACGGCCCGCCAGAATGAGGTCGCCGTCGGCATCGATATAGCCAAGATCGCCCGTCCTGGTCCATCCGCCCGCAAAGCTCGCCGCGGTTGCCTCATCGTCTTTCCAGTATCGGCGGGGATGCTTTTGCCAGCCATGGATTTCGCCGACGACGCCGGGCTGGGTGATGATTTCGCCCGCCTCGTCGCGCAGCTGCATATGCCTGGGCATCTTGCCGACGCAGCCTGGTTTCATCACCTGGTCCTGGCTGCTGGTGCCGATGCCGACGCCGCCTTCGGACATGCCATAGCTGTTGCGGATGCGCAGGTGCGGCCACAGCTCCGCCGCCCGCTTCACTGAATCGTGGGGCAGGGGGGCGGTGCCCGTCATCAGATATTTGACCCCGGCGAAATCATAGTCGCCGACGTCGGGATGATCGAGGATCAGGCGCAGCATCGACGGGACCAGATAGACCAGATTGGGGCGCTTTTCCCGCGCCAGCTCCAGAAAGCCCCTGGGGTCGAATCGGGGCTGCGTGATCGCCGTCGCGCCGCCGCGCGCGGGCAGCATCACGATGCCCAGGTTGCCGCCCGATCCCGTCAACGGCAGGGCATGCAGCGTCGAGCGCGAGCGGTCCATATTATGCCCGGTGACGCCCGTCATCAGGTCGGGATGCGAGACGACGACGCCCTTGATCTTGCCGGTCGTGCCCGACGTGCCGAGGATTTCGGCATCGGCGGCGGGGTCGAGGCGCGCCTGATCGGGCAGCGCGGCGATGTCACGCGGCATGGCGCCGACATGCCAGCTTCCCGCAAGTTCCAGGTCGGCGACAAGGTCGGGCGCGTCGGTCAGGCAGAAACGCGGCTCGCACAGTGCGGCATAGTCGGCGATTTCCCGGGGATTCAGGCGCGTGTTGATCGGGCAGGCGATGCCGCCCGCGCGGAACACCGCGAACACCGCGATCGCCATTTCGACGGCGTGCATGTTGCTGATGGGCAGGAAGACGCGGTCGCCCGGAACAAGGCCCGCCGCGACCAGCCCGCCGCCCACTTCGTCGGCCTCGCGATCCCATTCGGCGAAGGTGATGGCCCGCCGCGTGTCGTCGTGCGCGATCTGGTCGGCCTGATGCGAGGCGCGCACCTTCAGGGCATCGCTGATGCGGCGAACGTCCATGGCTTCACTATCCCCTTGCGTCGTCATATTGGATGTATTACCTAGTTATATAACTCGTGACAAGGGAGATGTTAGATGGCGGATGCCAAGGGCGATATCAAGCAAAGCGAAGAATGGCAGAAGGCGGTCGCCTATGAAATCACCGACGCGGACATAGAGCGTCAGCGGGCGCTGCTGGGTTTCGACCAGGCGGCGAAGACGCGCGAATATATCCAGACCGCGACCGAGGACAATATCCGCAACTTCGCGCACGGCATGGGCGACGACATCAACAGGCCGATGCGGGGCGACCCCGTGCCCGACGAGATCAAGGCGCTGCGCAAGAGCCTGTTCAAGGGCATCCACGTCTTCGTTTCGGGATCGCAATGGGATTTCTATCGCCCGATCTTTCCGGGCGACACCATCTACAGCTTCAACGGCGATGAGAGCTGCGAAGTCAAGCAGTCGGAATTCGCGGGCCGTTCCGTGATCACGGTGCGCCGCGACGTCAAGCTCAACCAGCGCGGCGAGGTCGTCGCGGTCTATCGCATCCTGCGCGTGCTGACGGAGCGCAAGACGGCGGCGAAGAAAGGCAAATATTCGGCGATCGAACCCGCGCGCTACACCGACGAGGAAATGCAGGCGGTCGAGGACATCTATGCGCAGGAGGCGGTGCAGGGCAGCGCGAAACGCTGGTTCGAGGATGTCGGGAAGGGCGATTCGCTGGGCCTTCAGGCCAAGGGTCCGCTGACCGTCACCGACGTCATCTGCTTCCACGCGGGCGGGTATGGCTTCGTGCCCTATGCGCCGACCGCGAACCGGCTCGCGCACAAGAACCGCCAGCGCATTCCCGCCTTCTATGTGAAGAACGAGCATGGCATCCCCGACGTCGCGCAGCGGCTGCACTGGGACCCGACCTGGGCGCAGGCGATCGGCAATCCGATGGCCTATGACTATGGCGTGATGCGCGAGAATTTCCTGTGGCAGTATCTCAGCGACTGGGCGGGTGACGACGCGATCATCACCCATGTCCATGACGAAATCCGCAAGTTCAACTATATGGGCGACGTCCAGCGCGTGACCGGCGAAGTGCTCGCCAAGCGGCAGGACGGCAAGCGGACGCTGGTCGACGTCGCGGTCAAGTTCACCAACCAGCGCGACGAGGAAACGGTGCGCGCCACCGCGACGATCGCGCTGCCCAGCAAGGACCGGCCGCTGCCGCTCTATCCCGAAGTGCCCGAGGAACTGGCCGAAAAGGCCGTGCGGATGCTGGCGCGCCACCGCGAGCTTGGCGGGGATTGACCGGCTGGCATTTTCCTTATCTCGTCAGCATGACGAAAATGGAGATGTCGCCGGGGAGGGCTTATGGCTGACGAAATAAGGATCGACGATGATGCGGGCGTCCGCACCATCACGCTCAACCGGCCCGACCGCCTCAACGCGCTGACCGGCTCGATCATGGCGCCGCTCGCCGACGCCTGCGCCGACGCGGCGCGCGATGCGTCGGTCGGCTGCGTGATCGTGACGGGAGCGGGCCGGGGCTTTTGCGCGGGCGGGGACATCAAGGAAGGGGGCGCGGACAAGGCGATCGTGCCCCCCGCTCCCGATGTCGGCAGCCGCACCGAACAGGGTTTCACGCGCCTGCGCGGCTATATGGAGACGTCGCGGCTGCTCCATGAAATGCCCAAGCCGACGATCGCGATGGTCAACGGCCCGGTGGCGGGGGCGGGGATCGGCATCGCGGGCGCCTGCGACTTGCGCTTCGCGGGGCGCAGCGCGACGTTCCTGACGGCCTTCGACCGGATCGGCGCAGGCGGCGATTTCGGGTCGACCTGGTTCTGGACCAAGATCGTCGGGACGGGCGTCGCGCGCGAACTGTTCCTGCTCGGCGAAAAGCTGACCGCCGAAGAGGCATTCGCCAAGGGACTCTACACGCGTCTGTTCGACGACGCGGCGCTCGCGGCCGAAACGCACAAGGCGGCGCGCCGCCTCGCGGACGGGCCGCGCATGGGCTATCGCTATATGAAGACCAACCTCAACAATGCCGAGGATTGGGCATTCGAGGCGGCGCTCGACGCCGAAGCGCTCAACATGGGGCTGGCGACCAGCGCGACCGCGATGATCTGGCGCGAGAGGAAGAAACGGGAAGAGCAGGGCGGCGGCTGATGCTTTTCCCGTGCGACGGTCAGGCGGGTTTCGGGAAACGGCAAGGGAGAGCGAGCGATGGACCTGAGCTATGGCGAGGCGGCGGAAGCCTTTCGCGCCGAGGTGCGCGCCTTCCTGTCGTCGCACTGGCCGCCGCCGTCCGACCTGCGCGGCGCCGATCTCAAGGCTTTCGTCCGCGCTTTCCGTGGGCTGGCGACGGAGCGAGGCTATCTCTATCGCGCGATCCAGAAGCGTTACGGCGGGTCGGAGCAGCCCGTCGATGTCATCCGCGCGCAAGTGATCCGCGAGGAATTTTCCCGCGTCCGCGCGCCGATGGAGGTCGGCGGTAACGGCATGAACATGACCGTGCCGACTCTGCTGGAAAAAGGGACGGACGAACAGAAAGAGCTTTTCATCCGCAAGACACTGGAAGGCGACTATATCTGGGGGCAGGGCTATTCCGAACCCGGCGCCGGGTCCGACCTCGCGAGCGTGCGGACGAAGGGCGAATTGTCGGCGGACGGCAGCAAGTGGATCATCAACGGGCAGAAGATCTGGACGTCGCAGGGGATGCAGGCGACGCACATGTTCATGCTGGTGCGCACGGAGCCGGACGCGCCCAAGCATGACGGCATCACCTATCTGCTGATCGACCTCGACCAGCCGGGGGTCACACGCCGCCCGATCCGCCAGATGACGGGCGAGGAAGGCGATCACACCTTTTGCGAATTCTTCTTCGACAATGCCGAGACGCCGGTGTCGTGGCAGGTCGGGACACGTGGGCAGGGCTGGTATGTCAGCCGCACGACGCTGAAGCACGAACGCGCGAGCATCGGCGGCGCCGACGGGCTGGGCCGCCAGTTCGCGAAGCTGGTCGAGCTGGCGAAGGAGGTCGGGCGCATCGACGATCCGCTGGTGCGCGACAGGCTGGTGCAGATCGAGGGCTTCGTCCTCGCGCACCGCTATTCCAGCTATCGCATCTTCAGCTGTGCGGCGGCGGGCGAGGACCCCGGCACGGTGCCGCTGATGATGAAGCTGCTGCTGACCGAGATCGGGCATGAAATGGCGCTGCTCGCGCAGGAACTGATCGGCGAGCATGGCTTCATCGAGCCTGCCGGGGCGGGCGGGCGTGGGCATCGCGGGCCGCGCGGGCCGGAAAAATGGCTCGACCAGATCATGGGCAGCCTCGGCAATTCGATCGCGGGCGGGGCGTCGAACATCCAGCGCAACATCATCGGCGAACGCGGCCTTGGCCTGCCGCGCGATCTGGCCATGAGCGGGGAGCGCTGAACCATGCATTTCCATTTGACCGAGGAACAGACGGCGATTCAGGACGCTGTGCGCGGCACGCTGGCCGATTGCTGGCCGATCGAGCGCATCCACGCCTTTGCGGACGGCGAGGCGGATTTCGACCGCGAAAGCTGGGACGCGCTGATGGCGCTGGGGCTTGGCGGGATATTGGCGCCGGACAGCGGCATGGGCCTGCTCGACGCCGCGCTGGCGTGCGAAGTGGCGGGCGAGGCGGCGGCGGCGGGACCGCTGATCGGCCAGATGCTGGCGGTCGCGGCGGGTGGCGGCGGACATCTCGATGCCCTGGCGAACGGCGACAAGGTCGCGGCGCTGGTGCACGGCGGCAGCACCTATGTTCCCTGCGCGCGCGCCGCCGATGTCTTCCTGATCGTGGATCGCGATGCGGGCATCCGGCTGGTGCCCGCGGGCGACGGCGTGGCGATCGAGACTGTGAAGGCGGCCGACCGCACTCGCCCGGTGTCGAAAGTCGCGATCGCCGAGGATGCGGGGGAGAGGCTGTTCGGCCCGGATGACGCGATGACGGCGCGGCTCGCCGACGCGGCGCTGGTCCTCGTCGCCGCCGACGCGCTCGGCGGCGCGCGGAAAGTCACCGACATGAGCGTCGCCTATGCCAGGGAGCGCGAGCAGTTCGGCCAGCCGATCGGCCGCTTTCAGGGGCTGAAGCACCAGCTCGCCCATATGGCGCTCGACGTCGAACCGGCGCGGGCGCTGGTCTGGTATGCCGCCTATGCGTGGGACGCCGGGCTGCCCGACGCGCCGCGTGCCGCGGCGCTGGCGAAGGCGCATCTGTGCGACGTCTATGTCCGTGCCACGCGCGCGGCGGTCGCGGCGCATGGCGGCATCGGCTATACGTGGGAATATGGCCTTCATTACTGGTTCCGCCGCGCGATGTTCGACCGCGCCTGGCTGGGAAGCCCCGCCGAGCATCGCGCGCGGGCCGCCGATCTCGCGGGCTGGTAGGCGGTGAGCGGCGCGTCCGACGATTCGATGCAACTCGCGCCCGGCGTGCGACGGCTGCGGCCCGACGATCATTTCATGATCCTGTCGGAAACCGACGCGTCGCCGATGCATGTCGGCGCGCTGGTCCTGCTCGACGTGCCGGCCGAGCGGCAAGACGATTTCGCCCACGCGATCCGCCGCCAATTCGCCGACCGGCTGCCCGCGACGCCGCTGCTCGTGCGACTGCACTCGTCGCCGGACGGCTATGACAGCGATGTCTGGGCCGACATCGCCCGCGCCGATCTGGAGACGCTGGTCGCGGTCGAGCCGCACGATGGCGAATGGACGGAGGCGGAACTGCACGCGGCGGTCGCGGCGCTGAACATGCGGCGGCTCGACCTGTCGGGACCGCCCTTCGCCGCGCATCTGTTCGAGCGGCTCGCGGACGGCGGCAGCGCTTTCTATCTCAAGATGCACCACAGCGTCGCCGACGGCATCGGTTTCCAGACCGTGCTCGGTCTGCTGAGCGACGCGGCGCCACCCGTCACGGCACGCTTTGCCGACGCGCGCCTGCCCGCACCCGAAAAATGGCGGCAACAGGCCGAGGCGTGCTTCGCGGCGGAGGAAGGGCTTCGCGCCGAACAGTCGGCGCGGCGCAAACAGGCGCTGGCCGCGCTCGAAGCGTTCAGGGACGACCGCGCGCCGACGCCCGAACTGGCCCTGTCGGGACCGACGTCGGACAAGCGCCGCTATGCGACGATCAGCCTGCCGCTGGCGCGCGTAAGGGCGGTGGGCAGGGCGCTGGATGCGACGGTCAACGACATCTTCCTGACGCTGGCGAGCGGCGCGCTGCGCGGCTATCTGACCGAAATCGGCGATCTTCCCGCCGCGCCGCTGGTCGTCAATTCGGCCCGCTCCTATCGCCGCGAGGCGCATGGGCTGTTCGGTAACCGCATCGTCGCGCTGCACCCGCACCTCGCGACGCATCTCGCCGATCCGGTCGAACGGCTGCGCGCGATTCAGGCGTCGATGGCGGCGGAGATGCGGCGCACGCCGCATGACGAGGTTCTGCTCGACGCCGCGGAAAAACCCCATGGCGCCCGCGACCGGCGCGCCGCCTTTGCCGAGCGGACGGCGGGCGGAAAGCGGCTGCTGCCCGGCAATCTCACCCTGTCTAACGTTCCCGGCCCGGCCGAGGCGCGTAGCTATGCAGGCTTTCGCCAGCGTCACAATTATCCGGTGCCGATCATCGGCTCGGGCCGTTTCCTCAACATCACTTCGCGGCGCAGCGGCGACAATCTCGACATGGGCGTGATCGCCGATGCCGGGAAGATCGCCGATCCGGGCCGCATCGCGGCGCTGTTCGTGGCCGCGCTCGACGAACTGGAGGCAATCATATGACTGACGATCTGGCGTTCCGGCCTGAGGACGACCGCTATCACGCGCTGTCCGACGATCCTTACGAGACCGAAACCAACTGGTGGTCGTTCAACATCCCGGAGCGCAAAATCGGCTGCTGGATCCACGCGCCCTATTATCCCAACCGCAAGAGCGTGACGTGGCGCATCTTCGCCTGGGATGACGAAGGCTATGATCCCGCGCGCATGGCCTATTACCGCAAGGTCGAGGAAGCGGCGATGCCGGACGATCCCGACCTGACCGACATCGTCTTTCCCGGCGACCGCCACGGGGCGGGCTACAGCCTGAAGATGATCGAGCCGGGGATGAAATATCATCTGCAATATGAAGACCCGGCACGCGGCTTCGCGCTCGACTTCACGCACACGGGGCTGCACGCGCCGCACCGCTTTCCGCCCGGCAAGCCGCCGTTCATGACGACGCCGCACTATGACCAGCTCGGCCATGTCGAGGGCTGGATGACGCTGCGCGGCGAGCGCATCCGTATCGACGGCATCGGCGTGCGCGACCGCACCTGGGGACCGCGCGGCGGGCCTCATGCCGCCAGCCCGAAAGTCTATGCGAGCGACATGGAGCGCGTGAAGCACCCCGGCGGCGCGCACTGGCGCGAGGTCGAGCGCGAGCGGGGCCGGGGGCGCATCCAGTATATCTTCGGCCATCGCCGCGACGGCACGGGCTTTCTGGGCTTCGTCCGCGTCGCCGACGGCGATGCGGACGGCTGGGCGCCGATGAACGCGGGCTGGATTCGCCGCGACGACCGTTTCGGCAGCCTCGATTCCGCGCGCTCGCGGATGCGCGCCTTTCGCAGTCCCCGGACCGGCTGGTGCACGCATATGCAGGTAGACCTGGTCGACGAACATGGCCGCGCGATGGCGAGCGAGGGCTTCGCCGTCTCGACGATGAGCGAGGCGGGCTATGGCGTGAACCAGCTGATGCGCTGGGATATCGACGGCGGCATCGGCTGGGGCGAGGACCAGGACGTCTGGAACCCCGCGCATTTCGTGCGGATGCTCGACGCGCTGAAGGCGACGGGCTGACGATGTTCGCCGGTCTGGCGCTGCCGCTGATGTGCGCGCCGATGAGCCTCGCCTCGTCGGTGCCGCTCGCGGTCGCCTGTTGCCGCGCCGGCGTGATCGGCGGCTGGCAGGGCGGGACCTTCACGCCGTTCGAGGCGTTCGAGGATTATCTGAAGGCGCTGGCGGAGACGGACGGCGCGCCGCCGATCGTCAATATCCCCGCGCGCTGGGGCGCCGACGCGGCGGCGGCCGAACGGATCGACCTGCTGGAGCGCTATCGCGTGCCGCTGGTGCTTTCCAGCCTTGGCGATCCTTCGGCGCTCGTGGCCCGCGTGCACGGCTGGGGCGGGCGCGTCGTCCATGACGTGACGACGATGCGGCACGCCGAAAAGGCGATCGCCGCCGGGGCGGACGGGCTGATGCTGACATGCGCGGGGGCGGGAGGGCATACGGGTTTCCTGACGCCGATGGCCTTCGTCCCGGCGGTGCGGCGGCTGTTCGACGGCTTGCTGATCGTCGCGGGCGGCATCGCCGATGCGCAGGGCATCGCGGCGGCGCTGGCGCTGGGCGGCGATATCGCCTGCATGGGCACGCGCTTCATCGCAACGCCGGAGAGCGGCGTGGTCGAGGGGCATCGCGCGATGATCGCCGAAGCGGGCGCCGACGATATCATCGTCTCGGCGGCGATGAACGGCGTCCCCGCGCACTGGCTGCGCCAGTCGGTCGAGGCCGTGGGGCTGGACCCCCGGATGCTGTCGCCGGTGCGCAGTCCGATGCCCGAGGATGCGCGCCCGTGGCGCGATATCTGGAGCGCGGGGCAGAGCGTCGGCCTGATCGATGCCGTGGAGCCGGTGCCTGCGCTGGTCGCGCGGCTGCGCCGGGATTTCGAGGCATTGCCTATGGCTGCCGACTGGCGCGGGCGGCTGGCCGCCGTGGCGGACGGCTGGTCCCAGGACGGTGTGCGTTAAATCTGGTCCATCATCCCGTTCGTGTCGAGCGAAGTCGAG